>NZ_JBHVJT010000017.1:110807-125938 GCF_042798815.1 Kitasatospora sp. NPDC057738
CCCCTAGCCTGGTGGGTCTGTTCTTTTCCTTCCGGTGGGGGGAGGTCCTGGCCCCCAGGGAGGCCCCCCTTTCGGCCCCCCACCGGTACGGGCTCAGAGCACCTTGGACAGGAAGGCCCTGGTGCGCTCGTGCTGGGGATTGGTGAGCACCTCGCGGGGGTTGCCGGACTCGACCACCACACCGCCGTCCATGAACACCAGCGCGTCGCCGACCTCGCGGGCGAAACCCATCTCGTGGGTGACGACCACCATGGTCATGCCCTCCTCGGCGAGGCCGCGCATGACGTCGAGGACGTCGCCGACCAACTCCGGGTCGAGCGCGGAGGTCGGCTCGTCGAAGAGCATCAGCTTGGGCTTCATGGCCAGCGCGCGGGCGATCGCCACGCGCTGCTGCTGGCCGCCGGAGAGCTGCGAGGGGTAGTTCTTCGCCTTGTCGGCGAGGCCGACCCGCTCCAGCAGGACCATGCCGCGCTCGCGGGCGTCGGCCCTGCTCTCGCCCTTGACCTGGACCGGCGCCTCCATGACGTTCTCGACGGCGGTCATGTGCGGGAACAGGTTGAAGCGCTGGAAGACCATGCCGATGTCGCGCCGCTTGAGGGCGACCTCGCGGTCCTTGAGCTCGTGCAGCCGGTCGCCCTTCTGCTGGTAGCCGACCAGCTCGCCGTCCACCCAGAGGCGGCCGCCGTTGATCTTCTCCAGGTGGTTGATGCACCGCAGGAAGGTCGACTTGCCGGAGCCGGAGGGGCCGATCAGGCAGAACACCTCGCCCTTCGCCACCTCCAGGTCGATGCCCTTGAGCACCTCGACCGGGCCGTAGGACTTGTGCACGTTCTCGGCGCGGACCATGGGCTCGGCCGGGGCCGCGGCGTCGGCGGGGGTCTTGGTCAGATCGGTCATGCGTGACCACCTCCCTCGATCCCCGGGACGACGTCGGCGGTCGTCCTCGGGGCGGGCTTCCCGGCGAACAGGCCCCGCAGTCGCTGCAGCGGGGTGGGCGGGAGGGTGCGGTTGGAGCCTCGGGCGTAGTGGCGCTCGATGTAGTACTGGCCGATGGTCAGCACCGAGGTGAAGAACAGGTACCAGAGGCTGACCACGATCAGCAGCGGGATGTTCTGGTAGTTCCGGGAGTAGATGACCTGGCCGGCCCGGAAGATCTCCTCCAGGGAGATCACGGAGACCAGCGAGGTGGTCTTGAGCATCGAGATGGTCTCGTTGCCGGTCGGCGGGATGATCACCCGCATGGCCTGCGGCAGGACGATCCGGCGCATGGTCTGGAACCGGCTCATGCCGAGCGCGTGCGCGGCCTCGCTCTGGCCCTCGTCCACCGACTGGATGCCGCCGCGGACGATCTCCGCCATGTAGGCGGCCTCGTTGAGGCCGAGGCCCAGCAGTGCGGCGACGAAGGTCGGGATCAGCACGTTGGTCTGCTCGGACCAGAACTCGGGCCCCCACGGGACGCCGATCGACAGCTTGGCCCAGATCAGGCCGAGGAAGTTCCAGAACACCAGCTGCACCAGCACCGGGGTGCCGCGGAAGATCCAGATGTAGACCCACGCGACGCCGGCCAGCAGCGGGTTCGGGGACAGGCGCATCACCGCGAGGATGATGCCGCCGACCACACCCATGAGCATGGCGAGCACGGTCAGTTCCAGCGTCACCAGCAGGCCGTGCATGATGCTGTCGTGGAACAGGTACTGACCGACGATGTCCCACTTGAAAGCGGGGTTGGTGAGGAGGGCGCTCAGCAGCATCGCCGCGAGCAGGGCGATGACGACGGCGCCCGCCCAGCGTCCGGGGTGGCGGACGGGGACGGCCTTGATGATGTCAGGCCGCCCCTTCTCCGCCGTCCCCTTGTCCAAAGAGTTCACGGTGTGGCCTCGGGGGAGAAGATGGAGCGTACGAGGGTCAGCTGACGGCACCGTTGACGGCCGACGTGGAGATGGCGCCGGCCTCGACGCCCCACTTGGTGAGGATCTGCTTGTAGGTGCCGTCGTCGATCAGCGACTGGACGGCGCCCTGGACGGCCGGGGTCAGCTTGGAGCCCTTGGCCAGGGCGACACCGTAGGGGGCCGTGCCGTAGGTCTCGCCGACCTTCTCCAGCTGGCCGCCGGACTGCTTGATCGCGTAGTCGATCACCTGGGAGTCGGCCATCATCGCCTGGTCGCGCCCGGACACCACGGCGTTGGTGACGTCCGTCTGGAGGTCGAACTTGTCGCCCCCGTTCGGGATGCCCGGCTTGCCGGCCTTGGCGCAGTCGGGGTCGCGGGTGTCCTTGATCTCGTCGGCCTGGGTGGTGCCGGTCTGGACGGCGATCTTCTTGCCGCAGAGGTCCTTCGGGTCGACCTTCTCCGGGTTGCCCTTCTTCACCGCGACGGCGCTGCCGGAGTTGAAGTAGGTGACCATGTCGACGATCTGCTCGCGCTCCTTGTTGTCCGTGAAGGACGACATGCCGAGCTGGAACTTGTTCGACTGGATGCCGGGGATGATCGCGGTGAAGCCGGAGTCCTGGACCTCGGCCTTCAGCCCGAGCTTGGCGGCGATGGCGTTGGCCAGGTCGACGTCCATGCCGATGATCTTGCCGCTGTCGTCCTTGAACTCGTCCGGGGCGTACGAGGCGTCCGCGCCCACGACGATCTTGCCGGCGGACTTGACGTCCTCCGGGACGAGCGAGGCCAGCTTGGGGTCGGCCTTGACCTCGTTGACGGTGGCGGAGGCGTTGGGGGCGCCGCCGCCGTCGCTCTTGCTGCTGCTGCAGCCGGTCAGCACGAGGGAGACCGACGCGGCGACCACACCGGCTGCGAGGAGCCGGCTGCGCTGGGTACGGGTGGTCATGAGGGGGATCTCCATCCTGGGGGAGAGAGGTCGGGCGGAGCGCGCCGCGGGAGCGGCGCACCGGACCGGCGAGCCGCGCGGCTCGGTACGGGTGCGTGTCGCCGTACGTCGTCGTACGTGCAGGCCGGGTCGTGCAGTTTCCCGGGCGCGGGGGGAGCCGCCCGGGGTCGTACGCGGTACTGCTTCCGCCACCCTCCGCCGAGGTGGACGTTGACCGGACGGCCTCGACCAGTGGCCGGCTCGATCCGAGATGGGGGGAATCCTGCCATCTGATGACAGTCAGGTGGCCCTCATCCAGATCAAAATCGGATAACGAGGGGTCGCACTGTCCGCTATTCGGACTTATTCCGCGCCCCTGTCACCCTGCGCATACGTATGCAGACCGGTCCGTGCCGCACCCGGCGCCCGTCGCCCGCCGGATCAGATGCCCCCGTTGACCACCGCGTTCTGCGCCGCGCCGGCGCTCACGTTCCACTTGGCCAGGATCTTGTCGTACTCGCCGCTGCGGATCAGCTGGTCGATCGCCTTGGCCAGCACGTCGCGCAGCTGCCCGTCGTCCTTGCGCACCGCGATCCCGTACGGGTTGGAGGTGGACTGCCCGCCGGTCACCTCGAAGCGGCCGCCGCCGTCGGTGGTCTTCGCCGCGTAGGCGGCCACCGGGAAGTCGTTCAGGCCGGCCGCGGCGGCGCCGGAGGCGACCTCGGCCAGCGCCTTGGTGTCGCTGTCCAGCTTGTGGGGGGTCAGCGGGCGGCCGGCCCGGGCGCAGACGGCCACCTGGCGGGTGACGATCTCGTCCTGGGTGGTGCCCTGCTGGAGCGCGACGGTCCTGCCGCACAGGTCGTCCAGGCCCTTGATCCCCTTGGGGTTGCCCTTCGGGACGACGATCGAGGTGCCGGCGATGAAGTAGTCCACGAAGTCCACGCCGGGGCCGGTCTGCTTGCCGTTCTCGTCCAGGGCGTCGCGGCGCTGGCGGGTGTCGCTGAGCGCCGACATCGCCACGTCGTACTGCTTGGCCTGGAGGTTCGGCACCAGCTTGTCGAAGGGGGTGTCGACGAACTCGACCCGCAGGTCGAGGATCCGGCCCAGGGCGGCGGCGAGCTCCGGGTCGAGGCCGGCCGGCTTGCCGTCCGGGCCGCGGTACTCCACCGGGGCGTAGTTGACGTCCATGCCGACCCGCAGCGCCCCGGCCGTCCGCTGGGCGTTCGGCAGCTTGCCGCGGAGGTCCTTGACCGGGTCGTCCGAGGCGGCCTGCCCGCCGCCGCAGCCGGTCAGCAGCAGGGCACCGGCGGTGGCCAGGGCGGCGGCGGCCGGTATCGGACGACGGGCATGGCGGACGTGAAGCATGAGGGAGGCTCCTGTGGGAGGGACGAGCGGCCGCCACGGTGTCGCGCGGGTGTACGCGAAATGGCGGACAAGCGATCCTGCCATCCCGGCCTGCCGGGCCCGGCGGCGGGTGTGTCAGAATTCGTTACCGGGTGACCCCCGAACGCTCGAACCAGACCGACGAGCCCCGACAGGCTCGGGGTGCCCGGGAACGGAAGTCCTCACGCGGCTCCGTATCCGGGGCGCCGACTCCCCTTCGGATCTGCGTTCACTCCTGCGGGTGCGCGTGCGCTCATGCCGTTGCCGCCGCCGGTGCCCGGCGCTTCCGACGCCGGGCCCTGTGACGCGACGGCACGGCGATGAACCGCACGTGACGAGGACGAAAAGGCATAGGTGCGATGCCTTCGTCCGACCTACGCTCGGCCCGGAAGCACAACGCGGACAACACAAGACCCCATAAAACCCTCATCCGAGGGCGCCGCCCGACGGCAGCGCCCCGACCCTGACCCCGGGTCCGCTTCGGCGTACCCGGTTTCCGGTTTCCGGCCGGGTCGTCCTGCCCGTCGGCCGCGCGTCCTCGCCAGATCAATGACGAAGAGGTCATCGTGGCAGCGGAGATCATCAGCAGCACCCAGGACACCGACGATCCGGTCGACGCGGTTTTCGCGCTCCACCGCGGCGGCAAGATGGAGATCCGGGCGACCGTCCCGGTGCGCGACGCGGACGACCTGTCCCTCGCCTACACCCCCGGTGTCGCCCGGGTCTGCACGGCCATCGCCGAGCAGCCGGAGCTGGTCAACGACTACACCTGGAAGGCCAACACCGTCGCGGTGGTCACCGACGGCACCGCGGTGCTGGGCCTCGGCGACATCGGCCCGCAGGCCTCGCTGCCCGTGATGGAGGGCAAGGCGATCCTGTTCAAGCAGTTCGGCGGCGTGGACGCGGTGCCGATCGCGCTCGCCTGCACCGGGGTCGACGAGATCGTCGAGACCGTGGTCCGGCTGGCGCCCTCGTTCGGCGGCGTCAACCTGGAGGACATCTCCGCGCCCCGCTGCTTCGAGATCGAGCGCCGGCTCCAGGAGGCCCTGGACATCCCGGTCTTCCACGACGACCAGCACGGCACCGCGATCGTCACCACCGCCGCCCTGTGGAACGCCGCCAAGGTGACCGGCCGTGAGATCGGCTCGCTGCGGGCCGTCATCTCCGGTGCCGGCGCGGCCGGCATCGCCATCGCCAAGATGCTGGTCGCGGCCGGCATCGGCGACGTGGCGGTCTGCGACCGCAAGGGCGTCGTCCACGAGGGCCGCGGCGACCTCACCGACGTCAAGGCCGAGATCGCCGGGCGGACCAACCGCACCGGCCTCAAGGGCTCGCTGGCCGACGCGCTGGCCGGCGCCGACGTGTTCATCGGCGTCTCCGGCGGCACCGTGCCGGAGGAGGTCGTCGCGACCATGGCCGAGGGCGCGTTCGTCTTCGCGATGGCCAACCCCACCCCGGAGATCCACCCCGAGGTCGCGCACAAGTACGCTGCCGTGGTCGCCACCGGCCGCAGCGACTTCCCGAACCAGATCAACAACGTGCTGGCCTTCCCGGGCATCTTCGCGGGCGCCCTCCAGGTCCGCGCCTCCCGGATCACCGAGGGCATGAAGCTCGCCGCCGCCAAGGCGCTGGCCGGCGTCGTGGCCGACGAGCTGACGCCGCAGAAGGTCATCCCCTCGCCGTTCGACGAGCGCGTCGCGCCGGCGGTCACCAAGGCCGTCGCCGAGGCCGCCCGGGCGGAGGGCGTGGCGCGGATCTGACGATCCGACCGGACATCCGCCGAACGGCCCGGGGCCGGGACACGCGTCACACCTCCGCGTGGTTCCCGGCCCCGGCCGTCGCGGCTATCGTCCGGGGCATGTTCGCTGCCTACGCCGCACGTATCGACGCCGCCGACCCGCTGAGCGGGCTGGAACTGGGCGACCTCCCCGAGCCGCAGGCCCGTCCCGGGTGGAGCGTGGTCACGGTCCGGGCCGCCAGCCTCAACCACCACGACCTGTGGTCGCTGCGCGGGGTAGGCCTGCCCGCCGAGAAGCTGCCGATGATCCTCGGCTGCGACGCCGCCGGCGTCGACGAGCACGGCAACGAGGTGGTCCTGCACTCGGTGATCGGCCAGAGCGGCCACGGGGTCGGCCCGGACGAGCCGCGCTCCATCCTGACCGAGCGCTACCAGGGCACCTTCGCCCAGCGGGTCGCGGTGCCCACCTGGAACCTGCTGCCCAAGCCCGCCGGGCTGAGCTTCGAAGAGGCCGCCTGCCTGCCCACTGCCTGGCTGACGGCCTACCGGATGCTGTTCACCAACGCCGGGGTCAAGCCCGGGGACACCGTCCTGGTGCAGGGCGCGGGCGGCGGAGTGGCGACCGCGCTGATCGTCCTCGGCAAGGCGGCCGGCCTGCGGGTCTGGGTCACCGGACGGGACGAGGCCAAGCGCGCCCGGGCGGTGGAGCTCGGTGCCGACGCGGCCTTCGAGAGCGGCGCCCGGCTGCCCGAGCGGGTGGACGCCGTGCTGGAGACGGTCGGCGCCGCGACCTGGTCGCACTCGGTGAAGTCGCTGCGCCCGGGCGGCACCGTGGTCATCTCCGGGGCCACCTCCGGCCCCAACCCGAGCTCCACCGAGCTGAACCGGATCTTCTTCCTGGAGCTCAAGGTGGTCGGCTCGACCATGGGCACCAAGGAGGAGCTGGCCGGACTGCTCGCGTTCTGCGCCAACACCGGCGTCCGGCCGGTGATCGACTCGGTGCTGCCGCTGACCGAGGCCCGGGACGGCTTCGCCCGGCTGGCCGGGGGCGACGTCTTCGGGAAGATCGTCCTCACCCCCTGACGCCGCGGCGGCCCGGCGCCCCCGAACAGGGGCACCGGGCCGTCACCCTCAGGACCGCCGGCTCAGCCGAGCAGCCGCTTCAGCCGCTCGCCCGCGGCGCCCAGCACCGTACGGGCCTCGGCCAGCTTGTCCGCGCTCACCCCGCCGTCCCGGGCCGCGTCGCGGACCTGGTCGCGGAAGCGGTCGAGCAGCCGCTCCAGCTCGCGGGCCGGGTCCCCGGCCGGGTCGGTGCGGGCCCACGGCGGCAGGTCGGCCGCGGCGTCCGCGGCCGGCCCGTCCTTGTCCAGGTCGATCCGGGACACGGTGATCCGCTCGGCGGACCCGGAGGGCTCCTCCTGCGCACCGTGGCCCCAGCGGGCCGCGTCGGCCAGCCCGGCCAGGCCCTTGGTCAGCTCCGAGAGGCCCTCGGCCAGCCCGGTCGGCCAGTCGCCCTTCGCGGCGTGCTCGCGCACCTGCTGCTCGACCCGCCGCTTGATCCGCAGCGCCTCCTGCTGCGCGGCGGTGCGGGAGGCCTTGGCCTGCTCGCGCAGCCGGCGGGCCTCCGCCTCGGCGGCCTTCGCCTTGGCCTTGGCGGCCTTCTCCTGCTCCCGGGCGCGCTTGGCCTGCTCCTTGGCCTGCTGCTTGAACTGGGCGAACTCCTCCTTGGCGCGCTGCCAGGACTCGTTGTCCCCCCAGGGCCCGGCCCACGGGTCCCCGCCCTCGGCGCGCTCCGGCCGGGGCGCCTGCTTCGCGGCGTTCCACAGCTCCTCGCGCAGGTCCTTGGCGCTGTCCCGGACGTCCTCGCGGATCGCCCCGGCGAGCTGGGCCACGGAGTCGTGGATCTCCACCTCCAGCTCCTCCAACTCGACCTGACGGGCTTCGAGTTCGGCGCGTCCGGCGTCGGTCAGCCGGTACACCTTGCGGCCGCCCTCGGTGCTGTGGGCGACCAGGCCCTCCTGCTCCAGCTTGGCCAGCCGCGGGTAGACCGTCCCGGCCGAAGGGGCGTACAGGCCCTGGAACCGCTCCTCCAGCAGCCGGATGACCTCGTAGCCGTGCCGGGGGGCCTCGTCCAGCAGCTTCAGCAGGTAGAGGCGGAGCCGGCCGTGGCCGAACACGGGGGTCATCTCAGGCCTCCTTGGTGAGGTTCGGGGTGCCGGGGCCGGCCGGGAGCTCCTTGACCACCACCGGGCCCTCCTCCTCCGAGTCGGGGCGGCGCAGCACGGTCACCGCGCCGGAGACGGTGGTGACGTGGAGGCTGCCGCGGCCCTCGCCGAGCCGGCCGGAGATCTTCTTGGCGCCCCAGGTGCTGCTCATCTGGAGCTCCTCGAAGGTGCTGGAGACGTCGCCGCTGGTGGAGCCGGCCTCGACGGTGGCGTCGGCCAGCGAGGGGATCCGGACCACGACCGCGCCGCTGACGGTGTTGACCTTGACGTCGGTCTCACCCGCCACGTCGAGGTCCAGGGTGACGGCCCCGGTGACGGTGTTGGCCTGGATCCGGTCGGCGGTGCCGGCGATCACGGTGAGCTGCCCGGAGACGGTGTTGACCTTGAGCCGGCCGCCGACCGCCTGGGCGTCCACGTCGCCGGTGACGGTACTGGCCTCGATCCGGCCGGTCACCCCGGCGAGGGTGGTGTCGCCGTTGGCGCTCTGCACCGAGACGTGCCCGCTGACGCCGCTGACGGTGGCGTGCGCCGACACGGTGCTGACCTTGACCTCGACGTCGGCCGGGACGGTCACGGTCACGCCGGCGATCCGCTTGCGCTTGAAGGAGCCGAAGAAGTTCTTCACCGAGCCGACCGACTTCAGCCAGTCGCCGAACTCGCCCCAGCTGTTGATGTCCTTGTAGGTGACCGTCAGGACGCCGTCCACCAGGGTCACGTGCAGGGGGTCGCCGACCAGCTCGGTGACCTCCAGGCGGGCCGGGCCCTCGGCCGCGACCACGTTCACCGTGCCCTCGATGGTCCGCACGTGCAGCGTGCGCACCGACTCGTCGAAGGTGATCCTCTCGGTGTCCTCGACCGTCCACTGGCTCATCTCTGCCGCCTCCCGTCGCGGATCGCGATGTATCGCGTTCTCTTTTAAAGACGATATATCGCGTGCTGGCAGAGTCAAGCGTGCCGGCCCCCGATACCGACCCCGATCCGTCCCCGAGACCTCCCCTACGGGGACGGCGGGGCTCCGTGCCCGAACACGCGCGAGGCCCGGGAGGCGGTTGCCTCCCGGGCCTCGCGGCGGCCGTCACCGGGTCACTCGTCGTCCTCGTCGTCGAGCCGCGCCAGCCAGGTGGCCAGCCGCTCGACCGGGACCTCGAAGTCCGGGTTGAGGTCGACGAACGTGCGCAGCTGCTCGGCCAGCCACCCCAGGGTGACCTCCTCCTCGCCGCGCCGGTTCTCCAGTTCCTCGATGCCTCGGTCGGTGAAGTACACGGTTCGCTCCGGTCCGATGGGGATTGACCCGGTCAGGATAGTCCGGCGCCGATCAGCCGTTGTAGCGGTAGTAGCTCAGCGCGATGCGGACCGCGTCGGTACCCGTCTCGTGGCTGATCATCTTGACGATCGCGACGCTGCGGTCCTTGCGGTTGCGCACGCAGAACACCCGCCCCGGCGGGACGTCCGCCCAGGTGAGCTTGGCGGTGGGGTTCTGGTCGATGGCCGAGGAGCACTGCTCGGGGGTGAGCGAGCCGTCCCGGCTGATGTACCGGTCGAAGTCGGTGTCCACCCTGGGGCCGGAGCTGTCCGGGTCCATGAAGGTGGCCGAGCCCCCGGACGGGCCCACCTTGCCGGCCGCGAGTTCGAAGCCGTAGTCGTGGCCGGGCGAGCCGAGCTCCCGGTCGGTGTAGACCGCGACGTAGGCGCCGCCGGGCAGCGGGGTCCCGGATGCCGTGGAGGCGGACGGCTGCGTGGGCGTGGGCGCGGGGGTGGTCGGGGCCGCGCTCGGCTTCTGGCTCTGGGGGGCCGCCGGGGTGGTCGCGGGCGGCAGCGGGTCGGAGGTCCTGGTGACGGTGACCTCGGGGGCCGGCCCGGCCGCCGACCCCTTGCCGTCGTCCAGCTTCTTCATCAGCACCACACCGCCCGCGGTGCCGCCGACCGCCATCACCAGGGCGACGGTGAGCAGCACCTTCCAGGACACCCCGCCCTTGCGCGCGGGCGCGGGCGCGGGCGCGGGCGCGGGTTCCGGGGCGGGCGCGGGCGCGGGCGCCGGGGCGGCGGTCACCGCCGGGCCGGGCGGCGGGGTGTCGTGGGACGCCGGCTCCGGCCGGTGGAACCCGACGGTCGGCGGGGTGGGCAGCACCGGTGCGGTCGGCGACTCGGTGGGCGGCTGCGGGGCGCCGTACGAGCCGACCGGCGGCGGCGCGAAGCCGGACGGGGGCGTCGCCGGCTGCTGCGGCGGGTGGGCCGCGGTGGCCGGGTGGGTCGGCGCGCCGGCGGGCGGCGGGGGAACGGCCGGCATCGCTGGCAGCGGGGTCGGCGGGGTGGCGGGCGCGGCCGGCAGCGGGGTCGGCGGGGTCCTGGGGAGGTCCGAGCGGCGGGTGATCTCGGTGCTGACCTCGCGCGGCAGCCAGTCGTCGCCGAACCGCAGCTGGCCGCCGACCTCCGGGTGGTTGCGGGCGACCTGGATGATCTCGGCGGGTGTGGGGCGGTCCTCCGGGGACTTCGCCAGGCAGCGCTGGATCAGTTCGCGCAGGTCCGCCGGGACGGCGGTGAGGTCCGCCTCCTCGTGCACCACCCGGTAGAGCACCGCGGTGTCCGGGCCGTCGCCGAACGGCGCGGTGCCGCCGGCCACGTACGCGGCCAGGGCGCCGAGCGCGAAGACGTCGGTGGCCGGGGTGACCGGGCGGCCCTGGGCCTGCTCGGGGGACATGAAGGCGGGGGAGCCGATCCGGTAGCCGGTGCCGGTCAGCGCGGTGGCGTCGGCGGCCCGGGCGATGCCGAAGTCGATCACCCGCGGGCCGTCCCCGGCGACCAGCACATTGGCGGGCTTGAGGTCGCGGTGGACCACCTCGACGCTGTGGATCGCCTGGAGGGCCTCGGCGATGCCGCCCATCAGCAGCAGTACGGTGCGCACCGGCAGGGCGCCGTTCTCGCGCACCACCTGCTGCAGGGACGGGCCCGGGACGTACGCGGTGACCAGCCAGGGGGCGTCGCCGTCCAGGCCGCCGGAGTCGATCACCTGCGCGGTGTAGAGCCCGTGGATGCGCTGGGCGCTGCTGACCTCCTGGGCGAAGCGGCGGCGGAACTCGCCGTCCTCGGCGAACTCCGGGCGCACCACCTTGAGTGCCACCGGGCGCCCGCCCGGGGTGTAGGAGAGGTAGACCCGGCCCATGCCGCCGGCGCCCAGCCGGGCGAACAGCCGGTAGCCGCCGACCTCCCGGGGGTCGTCCGGGAGGAGCGGCTGGAAGACCGGAGGAAGCTTTCCGGCGTCCCGAGGCGTGTCGGCGGTCATGCGGTGATCCCCCTGGGAGAGCGGTGAGGCGGTACGGCCGCGGCGGCCGGGGCGCGTGGACGGGCGCCCGGTCGCCGGACGGCGAGCCATAACCTATCGATCCGTCAGGAGTCCGCGCACGGCGGTTCCGGATTGGTTGCAGAGCTGGAACCGAACGGGCGGCGGGCACCAACGCCCGTGGCCCCGCCCTCCCGAAGGGGAGGACGGGGCCACGGGCGTTTCGGACCGCGGGGCTTCGGCGCGTCAGAGCGCGAAGACCTCCTCGACCAGTGCCTGCTGCTCGGCGGCGTGCCGCTTGGCCGAGCCGACCGCCGGGGACGAGGCCGCCGTGCGGGCGACCCGGCGCAGCCGGGCGTCGCCGCCGGTGCGGCCGATGACGACCTGGAGGTGGTCCACCAGGTTCATCGCGATGAACGGCCAGGCGCCCTGGTTGGCCGGCTCCTCCTGCGCCCAGACGAACTGGACGTTGTCGCCGTAGCGGGCCAGCTCCTCCTGGAGCTCGGCCACCGGCAGCGGGTAGAGCCGCTCGACCCGGACGATCGCGGTGTCGGTGACGCCGCGCTCGGTGCGGGCGGCCGCCAGGTCGTAGTAGAACTTGCCGGCGGTGATGACCACCTTGCGGACCTGCGCCGGGTCGACGGTGGAGTCGCCGATGACCGGGCGGAACGAGCCGGACAGGAACTCCTCGGTCGCACTCGCCGCGGCCTTCAGACGCAGCATCGACTTCGGGGTGAAGACGACCAGCGGCTTGTGGTGCGGGTTGTGCGCCTGCCAGCGCAGCAGGTGGAAGTAGTTCGACGGCAGGGTCGGCATGGCGACCGTCATGTTGTTCTGCGCGCACAGCTGGAGGAAGCGCTCCGGGCGGGCGGACGAGTGGTCCGGGCCCTGGCCCTCGTAGCCGTGCGGCAGCAGCAGGGTGACGCCGGAGTGCTGGCCCCACTTCTGCTCGGCGGAGGCGATGTACTCGTCCACCACGGTCTGCGCGCCGTTGACGAAGTCGCCGAACTGCGCCTCCCACATGACCAGCGCGTTCGGGCGGGTCAGCGAGTAGCCGTACTCGAAGCCCATGGCCGCGTACTCCGACAGCAGGCTGTCGTAGACGGTGTAGCGGGCCTGGTCCTCGGTGAGGTACTGCAGCGGGGTGTAGTCCTCGCCGGTCTTGCGGTCGATCAGGACGGCGTGCCGCTGGCCGAAGGTGCCGCGGCGGCTGTCCTGGCCGGCCAGGCGGACCGGGTGGCCCTCCATGAGCAGCGAGCCGATGGCGAGGGTCTCGCCCATCGCCCAGTCGATGGTGTTGTCCTCGACGGAGCCGGCGCGGCGCTGGAGCTGCGGCAGCAGGCGCGGGTGGACGGTCAGCCAGTCCGGGTGGTTGACCTGGGAGGCGGCGATCCGCTTGACCATCTCCTGGGAGATGCCGGTCTGGATGGAGACCGGGAAGTCGGCGACCGGCTTGCCCGTGGTGGTGTCGGCCGGCGCCTGGGCCGCGTCGCGGACCTCGGCGAAGACCTTCTCCAGCTGGCCCTGGAAGTCCTGGAGCGCCTGCTCCGCCTCTTCCATGGTGATGTCGCCGCGACCGATCAGGCCCTCGGTGTACAGCTTGCGCACCGAGCGCTTCTTGTCGATCAGGTCGTACATCAGCGGCTGGGTGAACGACGGGTTGTCGGCCTCGTTGTGACCGCGGCGGCGGTAGCAGATGAGGTCGATCACCACGTCCTTGTGGAACTCCTGGCGGAACTCGAAGGCGAGCCGCGCGACGCGGACCACGGCCTCCGGGTCGTCGCCGTTCACGTGGAAGATCGGGGCCTCGATCATGCGCGCCACGTCGGTGCAGTACATCGAGGAGCGCGAGGACGCCGGGGCGGCGGTGAAGCCGACCTGGTTGTTCACCACGACGTGCACGGTGCCGCCGGTGCGGTAGCCGCGCAGCTGCGACATGTTCAGGGTCTCCGCGACGACGCCCTGGCCGGCGAAGGCCGCGTCGCCGTGGATCTGGATCGGCAGCACCGGGAAGGTGGTGCCGCCCTGGTCCAGGATGTCCTGCTTGGCGCGGGCGATGCCCTCGACGACCGGGTCGACCGTCTCCAGGTGGGAGGGGTTCGCGGCGAGCGAGACCTTGATGGTCTCGCCGTCCAGGCCGGTGAAGGTGCCCTCGGAGCCCAGGTGGTACTTGACGTCACCGGAGCCGTGCATCGACTTCGGGTCGAGGTTGCCCTCGAACTCGCCGAAGATCTTGCCGTACGGCTTGCCGACGATGTTGGCGAGCACGTTCAGGCGGCCGCGGTGGGCCATGCCGATGACGGCCTCGTCGAGGCGGTGCTCGGCGGCGGCGTCGATGGTCGCGTCCAGCAGTGCGATCAGCGACTCACCGCCCTCCAGCGAGAAGCGCTTCTGCCCGACGTACTTGGTCTGCAGGAAGGTCTCGAAGGCCTCCGCCGAGTTCAGCCGGCGCAGGATCCGCAGCTGCTCCTCGCGCTCGGGCTTCGCGTACGGCTTCTCCAGGCGCTCCTGCAGCCACTTGCGCTGCTTCGGGTCCTGGATGTGCATGTACTCGATGCCGACGGTGCGGCAGTAGGTGTTGCGCAGCAGGCCGAGGATGTCGCGGAGCTTCATCATCTTCTGGCTGCCGAAACCGCCGACCGCGAACTCGCGCTCCAGGTCCCACAGGGTGAGGCCGTGGGTGGTGACGTCCAGGTCGGGGTGCTTGCGCTGCTTGTACTCCAGCGGGTCGGTGTCGGCCATCAGGTGGCCGCGGACCCGGTAGGAGTGGATCAGCTCCATGACGCGGGCGGTCTTGTTGACCTCGTCGTCGTGGGTGGTGGCGACGTCGGTCGCCCAGCGGACCGGCTCGTACGGGATCCGCAGCGACTCGAAGATCTCGTCGTAGAAGCCGTTCTCGCCGAGCAGCAGGCGGTGGATCTCGCGCAGGAACTCGCCGGACGCCGCGCCCTGGATGACGCGGTGGTCGTAGGTCGAGGTCAGCGTCATGATCTTGGAGACGCCCAGGCGGGACAGGGTCTCCGGGGCGGAGCCCTGGAACTCGGCCGGGTACTCCATGGCGCCGACGCCGACGATGGTGCCCTGGTTCTGCATCAGGCGCGGCACGGAGTGCACGGTGCCGATGCCGCCGGGGTTGGTCAGCGAGACCGTGACGCCGGTGAAGTCGTCCATGGTCAGCTTGTTGGCGCGGGCCCGGCGGACGATGTCCTCGTAGGCCTGCCAGAAGCCGAAGAAGTCGAGCGTCTCGGCCTTCTTGATGGCCGCGACGACCAGCTGGCGGTCGCCGTTCGGCTTGACCAGGTCGATGGCCAGACCGAGGTTGACGTGCTCCGGCTTGACCAGGAAGGCCTTGCCGTTCTCCACCTTGTAGCTGTAGTTCATGCCCGGGGCGGCCTTGATGGCCTGGACCAGGGCGTAGCCGATCAGGTGGGTGAACGAGACCTTGCCGCCGCGGGCGCGCTGCAGGTGGTTGTTGATGACGATGCGGTTGTCGATCAACAGCTTCGCCGGCACGGCGCGGACCGAGGTCGCGGTCGGCACCTCCAGCGAGGCGTCCATGTTGGTGGCGACGGCCTTCGCCGGGCCGCGCAGCTGGATCAGCTCGGGGCCGGCGGTCGCGGCGGCCGCGGCCGGCGCCGGGGCGGCGGCCTTGGGAGCCGGGGGCGCGGCGGGCGCGGCGGCGAGCGGAGCCGGAGCC
>NZ_JBHVJT010000018.1:0-54142 GCF_042798815.1 Kitasatospora sp. NPDC057738
CGGCCGGACCGCCCCACGGGCGATCCGGCCGTTGCGCCCGGGGGTCGGGCCGGTCAGCGCGGGGGCAGCAGGGCGGCGCCGGTCGCGGCCCGGACCTCCGCGAAGTCCACGCCCGGCGCCGTCTCCACCACCCGCAGCCCCTCCGGGGTCACGTCGATCACCGCGAGGTCGGTGACGATCCGGTCCACGACTCCGCGACCGGTCGCCGGAAGTGACAGCTCGTCGACGATTTTCGGGGAGCCGTCCCGGGCGGTGTGCTCCATCACCACGATCAGCCGGCGGGCCCCGTGCACCAGGTCCATCGCGCCGCCCATGCCCTTGACCATCTTGCCGGGGATCATCCAGTTGGCGAGGTCCCCGGTGGCCGACACCTGCATCGCGCCGAGCACCGAGACGTCGATCCGCCCGGCCCGGATCATGCCGAAGGAGAAGGCGGAGTCGAAGTACGAGGCGCCGGGGGCGACCGTCACCGTCTCCTTCCCGGCGTTGATCAGGTCGGCGTGCTCGGCGCCCTCCTCCGGGTACGGGCCGACGCCGAGGATGCCGTTCTCCGAGTGCAGCACCACCTCGACGCCCGGCGGGAGGTGGTTGGGGATCAGGGTGGGCAGGCCGATGCCCAGGTTCACGTACTGGCCGTCGCGCAACTCGCGGGCGGCGCGGGCGGCCAGGGCGTTGCGCGGGTCGAGGGCGGAGGCGGGCGCGAGGGCGGGCGCGGAGGCGGGTGCGGAGGTGCGGGCGGAGGTGGGTACCGGGGTGGGGGCGGCGGTCTCGGTGGGCATCGGGTCAGGCCTCCTGGAGTGCGGGGCGGACGGTGCGGCGCTCGATGCGGCGGTCCTCGGGGTCGGCGGCCACCACCCGGTCGACGTACACCCCGGGCAGGTGCACCGCGTCCGGGGGGAGCTCGCCGGGCTCGACGATCCGGTCCGCCTCGACCAGGGTGATCCGGCCCGCCGCCGCGCAGAGCGGGTTGAAGTTCCGGGCGGCGGCGTGGAACACGCAGTTGCCGTGCCGGTCCGCCACCTCGGCCCGGACCAGCGCGAAGTCCGCCGTGATCGCCTCCTCCAGCAGGTACCGGCGGCCGCCGAACTCCCGGACCTCCTTCGGCGGGGACGCCAGGGCCACCGAGCCGTCGGCCGCGTAGCGCCAGGGCAGCCCGCCCTCCTCGACCTGGGTGCCGACCCCGGCCGGGGTGAAGAACGCGGGGATGCCGGCTCCACCCGCCCGCAGCCGCTCGGCCAGCGTGCCCTGAGGGGTCAGCTCCACCTCCAGCTCGCCGGAGAGGTACTGCCGGGCGAACTCCTTGTTCTCCCCGACGTACGAGGAGGTCATCCGGGCGATCCGGCCGGCCCGCAGCAGCAGGCCCAGCCCCCAGTCGTCCACCCCGCAGTTGTTCGACACCACCCGCAGTCCGGTGGTGCCGGAGTCGGCCAGGGCGCCGATCAGCGTGCTCGGGATGCCGCAGAGGCCGAAGCCGCCGACGGCCAGCACCGCGCCGTCGGGGATGTCCCCGACCGCGTCGGCGGGGGAGTCCAGGACCTTGTCCAAGGGATCACCTCATGAGGGAGTGGGAGGAGGGGAGTCGTAGGAGAGGAGTGGGAGAAGAGAGGAGGGGGCGGAACGGCGGGGCAGGGGAGGGGCAGCGGGGCAGGAGGCGACGGGGAGCGGGGGAGGGACGGCCGGCGGGCCCGGGAACCGCGCGGAGCCCGTGGCCGTACCAGGCCGGGCTGGGGTCCTGCCTGGGCCGGACCGGGCGGGCACGCCGCTGGGGTGGCTGCCGCCGGACGGGCTCCGCGCCCCTCCACCGTCACCGGGCGGGGGCCGCCGCAACCATGGCGGCCACCCCCATGGGTGGGTGAGGAGTCGTGTCGACAGGCCACATCCGGGCGCCCGGAGGGCGACGGAGGCCCGGCGGTATGTCGGCCGGAACCATATCCGGACGGGCTGATGCGTCAACTGGGCACATGTCGCCACTCCCACCGCACACCTACGGTTCCGGCATTCACCCCGCCGCACCTCAGGAGTCGGTCACCATGCGCAGCTCGACAGCCCCCTCCCGGACCGCCGCCGGCGCCCGTCCGGGCGACTCCCTGACCGGCGGCCCGGCCCGGAAGCTCGCCGCCCTCGCGGCCTGCGTCCTGCTCGCCTCGGGTTGCGCCAAGGCCGGAACGGCCGGGACGAGCGCGGCGGACGGTGGCGCCAAGGGCCCGATCAAGGTCGGCCTGGTGTACTCCAGGACCGGTCCGCTGGCCGCCTACGGCAAGCAGTACCTGGAGGGCTTCAAGGCCGGCCTGAGCTACGCGACCAAGGGCACCGGCGCGGTCGACGGGCACAAGATCGAGTTCGAGGAGCAGGACGACGCCGGCGACCCGGCCAAGGCGGTGTCCGCCGCCAAGGACCTGATCGGCAAGGGCTACAAGGTGCTGGCCGGTTCCACCGCCTCCGGGGTGGCCCTCCAGGTCGGCCCCATCGCCGCGCAGAACAAGGTGCTCTTCATCAGCGGGCCGGCCGCCGCGGACAAGGCCACCGGTCTGAACAAGTACACCTTCCGTTCCGGCCGCCAGTCCTACCAGGACATCAAGACCGCGGCCTCGTTCGTCGGTGACGCGAAGGGCAAGAAGGTCACCGTGCTCGCTCAGGACAACGCCTTCGGCCAGGCCAACGTGGCCGCGGTGAAGGCGGTGCTCGGCGGTGAGGGTGCGACCGTCGACCAGGTGCTCGCCCCGCCGAGCGCCACCGACCTCACCCCCTTCGCCACCCAGGCCCGGACCGCCAAGCCCGACCTGCTGTTCGTCGCCTGGGCAGGCGACACCGCCTCGGCCCTGTGGACGGCGCTCAACCAGCAGGACGTGTTCGCCGACACCAAGGTCGTCACCGGCCTCGACCTGGCCGCCTCCTACCCGCTGTTCGGCCCGGCCGGCGAGAAGATCTCCTTCCTGAACCACTACTTCGACGGCGCCGCCGGCACCCCGGTGGAGAAGGCCATGACCGAAGCCGTCACCGCCGCCGGAGGGAAGACGGACATCTTCACCCCGGACGGCTTCACCGCCGCCCAGATGATCGTGCACGCCGTCGAGTCCAACCACGGCTCCGCCGACGACACTTCGGCCCTGGTCAAGGCCCTGGAGGGCTGGAGCTTCGACGGGGTCAAGGGGAAGACCACGGTCCGCGCCGAGGACCACGCCCTGCTCCAGCCGATGTTCCAGGTGCGGCTGACCGGCAATGGTGCCGCCGCCAAGCCCTCGGTGGAGAAGACCCTGACCGCGGACGAGGCCGCGCCCCCGGTCACCCCGATGGCGGGCTGATCCCGATGCCCGCCCGCACCGACTCCACTCCTTCCGCCGCCTCCTCCTCCGCTCAGGACTCCTCGTCCGTGCGTTCCTCCGCGTCCTCCTCCCCGGTGCTGCGTCTGGACGGGCTCGGCTGGGCCGTCCGCGGCGTGCCGATCGTCGAGGACGTCTCCTTCTCGGTCGGCGAAGGCGAGTTCATCGCCTTCATCGGGCCCAACGGCGCCGGCAAGACCTCCCTCTTCAACCTGATCTCGGGCATCTACCCGGCGACCCACGGCAGCCTCCACCTCGACGGCGCGGACGTCACCACCGAGGCGGTGCACGCCAGGGCCCGCCGCGGTCTCGGCCGCACCTTCCAGACCTCCTCCCTCTGGCCGGGGATGACGGTCGCCGACCACGTCCGCCTGGCCGCCCAGGCGGCGGCCGGGCCGCGCGCGTCGTACCGGCTCTGGCGCCGCGCCGACCGCTACGAGCAGCAGTTGGCCGACACCCTGGAACGCACCGACCTCACCCATCGCGCCGACACCCTCGCCAGTGCGCTCTCGCACGGGGAGAAGCGCAAGCTGGAGCTGGCCGTCCTGCTGGTCTCCGAGCCCCGGCTGATCCTGCTGGACGAGCCGATGGCCGGTGTCAGCGCGGAGGAGGTGCCCGCCCTCACCGAGCTGATCCGTTCCGTGCACCGGGACCTGGGCCGGACCGTCCTGATGGTCGAGCACCACATGGACGTCCTGCTCGGCCTGGCCGACCGGCTCGCGGTGATGCACCACGGCACGCTGCTCGCCCTGGACACTCCCGAGGCCGTGATGGCCGACCCGACCGTGCAACAGGCCTACCTGGGTGAGGCGTTGTGACCTCCTCTCCGTTCTCCGCTCAGCGCCCCACTCCTTCGGGGAACTCCGCCTCCTCGCCGTCCTCCGACACCGTTCCCCTCCTCTCCGTCCGCGATCTGCGGGTGGTCATCGACGGGCTGCACATCCTGCACGGGGTCGACTTCGACGTGGCCCCCGCCGGAGTGACCGCGCTCCTGGGTCGCAACGGTGCCGGCAAGACCACCACCGTCAAGGCCGTCATGGGCCTGGTGCCGCGCACCGGAAGCATCCGGCTCTCCGAATCCGAGCTCTCCTCCCTTCCCACGCATCTGGTCGTTCGTCACGGCATCGGCTACGCGCCCGAGGACCGGGGGATCTTCGCCGGCCTGACGGTCGCCGAGAACCTCCGCCTCGCCGAGCGCGCCGCCGGGAGCGGGGGCGCCGCCGGTGAACCGGACTACGCACTCGTCCACGAGCTCTTCCCCGAACTCAAGCAGCGAGCCGGGCAGTTGGCCGGGACGCTCTCCGGCGGCCAGCAGCAGATGGTGGCGATCGGCCGGACGCTGCTCAACCGCAACCGGCTGATCATCGCCGACGAGCCCACCAAGGGCCTGGCCCCGAAGATCGTCGCCGAGGTGGCCGAGGTGCTGGCGCGCGCGGCCGAGGCCGTGCCCGTCCTGCTGGTCGAGCAGAACCTCGCCCTCGTCCGCCGACTGGCCGGCACCTGCGCCGTCCTGGCCGACGGCCGCACCGCCCACCGCGGCGACACCGCCGAGCTGTTGGCCGATGAGGAAGCCGCCCGCCGCCTGCTCGGCGTCGGCTCCCGCCACCCGCTCGCCGGCGGGCCCCGGCCCGCCTCCTCCCCGGCCGCCCCCGTCCTCACCGCCGAGGTGAAGCCCTGATGGACACCGTCGTCCTCCTCTCCTGTACCGGACTCGGTCTCGGTGCGCTGTACTTCCTGGTCGCCTCCGGTCTGTCGCTGATCTTCGGTCTGATGGACGTGCTCAACTTCGCGCACGGCGCCCTGCTCTCCATCGGCGCCTACGCCACCTGGTGGGCCGGCGCCGAGGCCGGCTTCTCCTTCTGGCTCGCGGTGCCGTTCGGCACCCTGGTCGGGACGGTCGCCGCCGTCCTGTTGGAGCTCTTCCTGATCCGGCCGCTCTACAGCCGCCCGCGCGACCAGATCCTCGCCACCGTCGGGGTCGGGCTCGCCGTACCCGCCCTGCTGATGGGGGTCTGGGGCGCGGATTCCCGTCCCTTCCCCCAGCCGGAACTGCTGTCCGGCACCTGGCACGTGCTCGGGGCGACCGTCCCGGTCAACCGCTTCGTGCTGGTGGCCGCCGCCGCACTGCTGCTGCTCGCTCTTCGGTTGTTCCTCGCCCGCACCCGCTACGGGCTGATCGTCCGGGCCGGCGTCGAGGACCGGGCGATGGTCACGGCGCTCGGCATCGACGTCCGGAGGGCGTTCACCCTCGTCTTCGCCCTCGGTGGGGCGGCCGCCGCGCTCGGCGGCGCCCTCGGCGGCCTCTACTTCGGTTCGGTCAATCCCGGCCAGGGGACCGGCCTGCTCATCTTCGCCTTCGTCGTCGTGGTCATGGGTGGCATGGGCTCCGTGACCGGAGCCGCCGTCGCCTCGGTGGGCGTCGGCCTCGTCCAGCAGTTCGCCAACTACTACACCGGCGCCGGTCTCGGCGACCTCTCGGTCGTCGTCCTGCTCGCCGTCCTGCTTCTCGTCCGACCCCGTGGACTCACCGGGAGGCTCGCGTGAGCGCCGAAACACCGATCACGAGCACCGGTGGCCCCGCGGCGAGCCGCAGCGCCGCCGCTCCGGCAGGGGGGACTGACACCGGCCCTGCCGTGACCGCCGTGCCGGAAGAGGGGACTGACACCAGCTCCGCCGACACCGCCACTGTGGCAAGGGGGACTGACACCGGCCTTGCCGAGACCCATTGTGAACACAGGAGCGGTCCCGGCGCCATCCCTCGAACAGGTGATTCAGTCACTAACCGCTGGACAGGCGTGCACAGAGCGCTACGCTGGTGGCCGATCGCCCTGCTGATCACGTTCCTTGTCGCCCCATACAGTGCGCTTCCCGTCCCGGGACTGCTCGACGGCCCGCTCGGCAGCCCCGGCAGCCTCCAACTGCTCGCCCTGTGCCTGCTCTACGGGGCCCTCGCCACCGGTTACGACCTCCTGCTCGGTCGGACCGGCCTGCTCTCCTTCGGCCACGCGCTCTACTTCGCGACCGGCCTGTACGCCACCGATCTCGGCATGCTGGAGCTGCGACTGCCGTTCGCCGCCGCCGCGCTGTTCGGCGTCGCCTGCTCCGTGCTGCTGGCCCTGCTGCTCGGCTCGGTCAGCCTGCGCGTCACGGGCATCGGGTTCTCCATGGTCACCCTCGCCTTCGCCCAGGCCGGCTCGATCCTCGTCCAGCGCAACCCCGGCGGGGTCACCGGCGGCGAGGAGGGCCGATCCGCTCCGGCCGACCTGCTGCCCGCCGGCCTGCTCGGGATCGAGAACACCGCCAACCTGTACTGGATCGCCGTCGGCTACCTGGTGCTGACCGTCGCCGCGGTCCACTGGGCCGTCAAGTCGCCGATGGGCCGGGTCTGGGAGGGCATCAAGGAGAACGAGCGCCGGGTCGAGGTGCTCGGACTGCGGCCCTACGGCTACAAGCTGGTCGCCTTCGTGCTCGCCGGCGGGCTCGCCGGGCTGGGCGGGGTGGTCTACCTGCTGCTGACCGGTGGCGCCACCCCGCAGGCCGCCACCTCGGACGCCACGCTCGCGCTCCTGGTGATGGTCGTCCTCGGCGGCTCCGGCACCCGCTGGGGACCGCTGCTCGGCGGTGTCCTGTACACCTGGGCGAGCCACCGGCTCGGCGACCTCGCCAACTCCTCGACCGTCGCCGACCTGCCGGCGGTGCTGCGGGTTCCGCTCTCCCAACCCCTGTTCCTGCTGGGCGCCCTGTTCGTCGCCGTGGTCTACCTGCTGCCCGGCGGCCTGGCTAGACTGCCTGCCCGCATCCGCACCGCCCGGTCCGCCCGCTCCGCCTCGGTGCCGGCCGGTCTCGGAACCGCCCACCCCACCGGAGGTACCCCCGCGTGAGCCAGTCGCCGCTGAAGCCCGAGGAGTTGACCGTCCCCGTGCCCGGTGGGGACCTGGCCGTCCTGCGCTGGCCCGCAGACGACCCGCGGGCCCCCACGATCGTGGCGGTGCACGGCATCACCGCCAACGGCCTCGCCTGGTACGAGGTCGCCCGCCGGCTCGCCGGCCGGGTCACCCTGCTCGCGCCCGACCTGCGGGGCCGCGGCGCCAGCCGCTCGGTCGCCGGACCGTACGGGCTGGCCCGGCACGCCGACGACGTGGCCGCGCTGATCGGCGCCCTCGGCCCGGGGCCCGTCACGGTGGTCGGCCACTCGATGGGGGCCTGGGTCACCGCCCTGGCCGCCGTCCGGCACCCCGGCCTGGTCCGCCGCGTCCTGCTGGTCGACGGAGCGGTGACCTTCCCGCTGCCGCAGGGCATCCGGGAGGAGGACGCCCTGGCCGCGGTGCTCGGCCCCGCGCTGGCCCGGCTGTCCACGACCTTCCCGGACCGGGACGCCTACCGGGAGTTCTGGCGCGGGCACCCAGCCTTCGCCGGCGAGTGGACCGAGGGGATCGACGCCTACACCCAGCGCGACCTCGTCGGCACGGAGCCCGAACTGCGCTCCTCCTGCGTGCTGGAGGCCGTACAGGTCGACGGCGCCCAGGTCCTGCTGGACGAGGAAGCGGCCGGCGCCGTGCACCGGCTGCCCTGCCCGGCCGACCTGCTCTGGGCCGAGCGCGGCCTGCTCGACGAGCCGCAGGGCCTCTACGACCACGCGCGGCTCGAACTGGCCCGGCTGGACACGGAGCGGGTGCCCGCCGCACCGGTACCCGGCACCAACCACTACTCGATCCTCTGGGGCGGGGCCGGGGCGGACCGCATCGTCCGGATCCTGCTCGCGGACGCCCTCGCCGCCGAGTAGCCGGCCGGGCTCGGGAGCGGGTCGGAACACCAGCGACCGGCACGCCAACGGCGGAACACCAGCGGCCGGCACGCCAACGGCCGGAACGACAGCGGCCGGCGAGGGATCCGACCCCCGCCGGCCGGTCCCGGTGGCCCGCTCCTGCACGCCTCGGCGCGTCAGCCCGCCGTGCCGAGGAAGCTCTCCCAGCCGCCCGCCGGCGCCTGGCCGACGTTGAGCGAGCGCAGCTTGCGCAGGGTGGACTGGTCCTGCACCTCCAGCCACTCGACCAACTGCTTGAAGGAGACCAGTCGGACGTCGGGCTTGCCCGCGACGGTCTTGAGGGTCTCCTCGACGGCGTCCATGTAGATGCCGCCGTTCCACTGCTCGAAGTGGTTGCCGATGAAGAACGGCGCGCGGTTGCTGTTGTACGCGCGCTCGAAGCCCGCCAGGTAGGAGTTGGTGGCCTGGGTGCGCCAGTCGCCGTACTTGGCCGGGTCGCCCTTGGTGCTGCCGCTGGACTGGTTGGCCAGGATGTTGTAGTCCATCGACAGCACCTGGAAGGTGTGCCCGGGGAACGGGATGGACTGCAGCGGGAAGTCCCAGACCTTGCCGTCCTGCACCTTCTGCGGCCATATTTGCAAGCCGCCCGAGGAACTGGCGTCGTACTTCCAGCCCAGCTTGGCGATGGTCGGCAGCAGCGCCTTCTGGCCCTCCAGGCACGGGGTGCGGCCGCCGATGAGCTCCTTCTTGTAGTCGAAGGGGAGCGGGTCGACGTCGGTGAAGCCGGTGTTGGTCCGCCACTGGGTGACGAAGCCGATCGCCTGGTCGATCTCGCTCTGCCAGTCCTCGGGGGTCCACATGTTGACCCCGTTCTTGTCCGGACGGCTGGAGCAGAAGTGCCCGTTGAAGTGGGTGCCGATCTCGTGCCCGGCCAGCCAGGCCTGGCTGATGAGCTTGAGCGTGCTCTTCACCGCGCCGTCCGACAGGTACGGGATGTCGGAGGCGCCGACCGAGTGCTTCGGCGGGTGGTACAGGTCGGCCTTGCCCTTGGGGAGGGCGTAGATGCCCGAGAGGAAGAAGGTCATGGTGGCCTTGTGCTGCTCCGCCAGCTTCAGGAAGCGGGGGAACTGGCCGTCCTCGGTGCCGCCGGCGCCGTCCCAGGAGAAGACCACGAACTGCGGCGGCCGCTCGCCCGGCTTGAGCTTCTCGGGCTTGGGCTGGTTCGGCTGCGGTCCGGTGTCCGCGTTGGAACCGTCGCCGATCGGGGTGCCCTTGGGCACCGCCGCCTGGGGGTCGGGGCCGCCGCCCTGGGCGGTTCCGGTACCGCCGGGGCCGGGGGAGGTGGCGCCTTGTCCCGAGCCGGATCCGCCGCTGGAGCAGGCCGCGACCGCGCCGAGGGCCGCGGTCGCGGCGGTTGCACTGAGCACCGTCCTGCGCGAGATGCTGGTCATGGTCTCCCCTGGGTGCCGATGCCGGTGGTGAGGGCGGCCCGCAGCCGCACCGGTCAAATCGGGCAATTGATGAATATTCCGCCGTTAGCATGTCATGTCGCCGCGGCGGCTTCCAAGGTCGCCGAGCGCTGACGACTCCCAACACGCCTGGCGCATCCGGCTGGGCTGCGGGGATGCGCCGACTGTTGCCGTCCTGTGACGCTTCCCACCCCGTGCGGCCCGGTCAGTACGCTACCGCCGGCCGGTCGGCCCGCCGCCGGGGTTCGTCGTCGTTGGGCCCGATTGGTCGCCCTTTTGGGAAAACTTTTGCCCCTTGCCGGGGCGGGCGGCCCGAAGCCCGCCAGGGGGAGGGCCGGCCCGGGCGGGCGTGCGGAAAGAGGTGTGCCGGCCCCGGTGGGATCACGGAAGCCGCGCGGAACCACAAGGAAGGGGTCCGCCGCGGCGGGACCGTCGCAAGGGGCGGAGGGGTGGCCGGGAGCGGTCGCCGGGCGGACCGTCAGAGTGCGGCGAGCCGCCGGGTGCGGCGCACCATGCGCGCGATCGCGGTGCTGATGGCGGTGGCCGCCGCGCAGGAGACCACGAGGCTCAGCCAGGCGGTGTTGAACCAGTGGCTGTTCAGCCAGCCCAGCGTCACGATGTAGGCGGCCCAGACCAGCGCCGCCAGTGCCGACCAGTGCAGGAACCGGTGCGGATGGGCGGGGGAGTGGCCGATGGCCAGGTCGAGGACGGTCCGCCCGGCCGGGACGAACCGCGCGACCACCACCATCGCGGCGGCCGCCCCGTGGGGTCGTTCGATCAGGGCTTCCTGGACCCGGGCCACGCTGGCCGCCAGTTTGGGGCGCCGGGCGAGCCGGCGGTGCAGCACCGGGGCGCCGCGCCGGGCCAGGTTGAGCAGCAGCAGGTCGCCCAGGAAGGAGGCCACCGCCACGCCCAGCCCGAGCATCAGGGGCGCACCGTCGATCTGCGCGGTCTTGAGCACGGCCAGGATGACCAGCGTCCCGCTGGGGATGAACGGAAGGAGGGCGTCCCCGAGCACGGCGACGAGCGCCAGCGCGCAGATCCACGAGGATCCGGTCGCCGCCACGAAGTTCAAGGCCCTTTACTCCCTCCACGCCTCCCGAGGGAGCAGGTGGCTGCAGGGGTCAACGCTAGCGCCTCGACTTTTCATGCCATGAAGCACCCCGGTATGGCATGGGTCACGGTCGCTGATTCCGGCCGCGCCCCGGGGCGGGAAACGACGCGTCCGGGCCGGTCCGGGGGTCGGGGCGCCCGGGGGGCGGACCGTCGCCGAAACCGAACGAGCCCCCGGGGCGGGGTGCCGCGCCGAGGGCTCGCAGTGATCGTCCGGTGCTGGTCCAGCCCGACGATCTTGCTGGTGGAGTGCGGATCCCGCTCCGGCGACCCGCTCCCGGCCCCAGCCTGCCGGACGCCGGCCCCCGGTCGCGAGTCCTGGCGCTGGCGACTTCCGGCGCTGGCGGGAAGTCGCCAGCCGTGTTCGCCCGCTGGCTCTGCGTCAGCCGAACGGTCGGTCGACTTCCGCGCGAAATGGCCGAAACCCGCTTGGACCGTGGCCGGACGACACTCCGGAGGCGGGAACAGCGAGGCCCCGGCCGTGGTTGACCCCCCTCGGCGACAGCGACCGGCGGGCCATCCGGGACCGCGCGGTCACCCACGACGGCCGGCCCGAGGACGGCGGCCAGAAGGGCGGACGGGATGACCACCGAGGACCACCAGGAGCACGGGACCGGACCGGAGACCGGACCGGAGACCGGATCGGCGGCCGGACCGGCGGCCGGCGCGGCGATCCGCGGCACCGCCCGCGGGACGGCGCCCGCGCCGCTCTCGATCCTCGACCTCGCCACCGTCGGCGTCGGCCACACGCCCGCCGAGGCCCTCGCCGCCACCACCGAACTGGCCCGCCGGGCCGAGCAATGGGGCTACCACCGCTTCTGGGTGGCCGAGCACCACGGCATGCCCGGAGTGGCCAGCTCCACCCCGGCCGTCCTGCTCGCCCACCTCGGGGCCAACACCACGACGCTGCGGCTGGGCTCCGGCGGCGTCATGCTCCCCAACCACGCCCCGCTGGCCGTCGCCGAGCAGTTCGGCCTGCTGGAGGCCCTGCACCCGGGGCGGATCGACCTCGGACTCGGCCGCGCCCCCGGCACCGACCCGGCCACCGCCCGGGCGCTGCGCCGCGGCCTCGCCGAAGGCGCGGACGACTTCCCGCAGCAGCTCGCCGAGCTGACCCACTTCCTCGACGGCGACTTCCCGGACGGCCACCCGTACGCCCGGCTGACCGCCGTCCCCCGGGGCGAGGGCCGACCGCCGGTCTGGCTGCTCGGCTCCTCCGGCTTCAGCGCCCAGCTGGCGGGCCGCCTCGGCCTCCCGTTCGCCTTCGCCCACCACTTCAGCAGCGCCAACACCGTCCCGGCGCTGGACCTCTACCGCTCGTCCTTCCGCCCCTCCGCCGTGCTCGCCGAGCCGTACGCGCTGATCGGCGTGAGCGCGGTCGCCGCCGACGACGAGCCCTCGGCCCGGCGACTCGCCCGCTCCGCGGCCCTCGGCATGCTCCGCCTGCGACGCGGCAACCCCGGCCCGATCCCCACCCCGGAGGAGGCCGAGGACTACCCGTACAGCCCGGTCGAGGCCGACTTCATCGACAGCTGGCTCGACAACGTCGTGCTCGGCGACCCGGGCCGGGTCGCCGACGGGCTGGAGGCGCTGCGCAAGCGGACCGGCGTGGACGAGCTGATGGTGACCTCGCACATCCACGGCCACGAGGCCCGGCTCCGCTCGTACGGCCTGATCGCCGAGGCCTACGGCCTGACGGCGGCGGCGTGACCTCGACGGCCTGACGGCACCCGGACCGACGGCCCACCGTCCGCCGCGTCCGCCACCTCCACCGCGGCGGCCGGGCCCGGCCGTTCCGCCCCGCAGCGCCCGCCGGTCGCCCGCCCGTCCTGCGGCTACCGGCCGTTCAGGGCGGGGCGGCCCTCGCGGAGTATGGCCGCGACCAGCTCGGCCTCGCCGGGGCGGGCAAAGTACCAGCCCTGGGCGGTGTCGCAGCCGGTCAGCCGCAGGCGCTCGGCCTGGGCGGCGCTCTCGATGCCCTCCGCGGTGACGGTCAGGCCGAGGGTGTGGGCGAGCTGCACCATCGCGCCGACGATCTGCTCGTCCGCGTCGCTGCGCCGGGAGCGGAGCTCCGGGCGGCCCGGACGGTCCGTCGGGGCGGGCTCGCGGAAGCCCTCGATGAAGGTGCCGTCGAGCTTGAGCACGTGCACCGGCAGCCTGGAGAGGTAGGCCAGGTTGGAGTAGCCGGTGCCGAAGTCGTCGATCGCGATCCGCACGCCCATGTCCGCGAGCGCCTGGAGGGCCTGGAGCGGGCGGCCGCCGGGGCCGAGCAGGGCGCTCTCGGTGATCTCCAGCTGGAGGAGCCGGGCCGGCAGGCCGGTGCGTTCGAGCGCCCGGGCGACGTCGGCGACGATGTCGGAGTCCCAGATCTGGCGGGCGGCCAGGTTGACGCTCACGAAGGTCTCGGTGTCGGGGAACTCGGTGAGCCACTGCCGGGCCTGTCGGCAGGACTCCTCCAGCACCCAGGTCCCGAGCGGCACGATCGCGCCGGTCTCCTCGGCGAGCGGGATGAAGCGGTCCGGGGAGAGCGTCCCGTAGCGGGGGTGGCGCCAGCGGACCAGCGCCTCCGCGCCGTGCACCGCACCGTCGGCCAGGCCGACCAGCGGCTGGTACTCGATGGTGAACTCACGGCGCTCCAGGGCCGGGCGCAGTGCGGTGGCGAGCAGCTGCCGGGTGAGCTGGTGGGCGCCGCGGTCCGGGTCGTAGAGGGTCCAGCGGGCGCGGCCGTCGGCCTTGGACCAGTAGAGCGTGGCGTCGGCGTCCTTGACCAGGTCGGTCGGGGTGGTCTCGTGCACGGACCGCTCGACCACGCCCACGCTGGCGGTGATCACCAGTCGGTGCCCGGAGACGTCGAAGGGACGTTCCAGCACCTCCAGGATCCGGGCGGCCAGCTCGGTCAGCTGCTCGCTGCCCAGGCTGTCGGTGACCAGGACGGCGAACTCGTCGCCGCCCATCCGGGCCACCAGGTGGGTGTCCCGCCCGTCGAACCCGCGCCGCAACCGGGTGGCGACGGCGATCAGCAGCTGGTCGCCGATGTGGTGGCCGAGCGCCTCGTTGATCGCCGCGAAGCCGTCGAGGTCCAGGTAGCAGACCCCCACCCGGCGTTCGTCCGCGGCCTCGGCCGGGCCCGGCCGGTCGTCCGGCGCGAGGCAGGCGGCGTCGAGCCGCTCGAAGAAGTAGGCCCGGTTGGGCAGCCGGGTCAGCGGGTCGTGCAGGGCCTGGTACTCCAGCCGGTCGCCGAGCCGCCGCTGCTCGGTGATGTCCTCCACCAGGGCGAGGGTGTAGAGCGGATCGCCGGCGCCGTCCCGGATCAGCGAGACGGTGACCTTGCTCCAGACGGTGTGGCCCTCGCGGTGCTTGAGCTGCTTCTCCACGCGGAACCGTTCCCGCTCCCCGTGGACGAGCTCGGGGAAGAGCCGGTCCGGCATGCCCTCCGGGTCGATGATCTCGTGCAGGTGGGTGCGGGCCAGTTCGCCGACGCCCCGTCCGATCAGCGTGGCGAAGGCCGGGTTGACCTCGATGATCCGGTCCTCGGCGTCGATCAGGGCCATGCCGATGACGGCGTCGCAGAAGGCGGCCCGGAACCGGGACTCGCTGGCCCGCAGTGCCGCCAGCAGCCGGTCGGTGCCGGCGCCCTCCCGGTCGCTGCCCTCGGCCGCCCGGCCGCTGCCGCCGGCGAGCCCCCGGTCCCGGTGGGCGTCGTCGGTGAGCGGGGCCGAGCAGGTGGGGCAGAGCAGCAGCTCCGGCTCCGCGAGCGTCCCGCAGGCGCCGAGGGCCGTGGTGGCTCCCGCGGCGGGGGCGGTGGTGGTTCCCGCGGCGGGGGCGGGGGCGGTGGCCGGTCCGCCGGTGCCGGCGGCCGGTTCCAGGACCGGCGAGGCGAGGTGGCGGTGGCGCGGTGATTCCTCGTGCCGCACGCCCGGGTGGTGTGCGTCGGCCCCCTCGTTCCGGCCCGGCACGGCATGCTCCCGTCCGCTGCTGACGCTTGACGATGGTCCGGCCGGCCGGTCGGGACCCGGCGGTCGGCTCCGCACTCTGTCGTGGTCCTCGGAGTCGGCCGCTGCGGGGGCTGCCCGTCGTGGGGCGCCGGCGCGCGGGGACCCGCCTGAAGGACAGGGCGCTGCGGCCGATCATAGGCCGCGACGACAACACGCGGTGACCGCCGCCAGGGTGATTCGCCCGCTTTGTGATCATGAATGGCGGTACGTGCGGACGCCCCCGGTGCACATCACATGATGTGCGCCAGGGGCGCGTGCGCCGAAGCCGCGCCCTTGGGCGCCGGTCGCGCGCCGGATGCGGAGCGGAGCGGGCCGGGAGCCCGGGGGCGGAAGGGGCTGTCGGAGGTGATGGAGAAGAGGGCGGAAGAGAGAAGAGAGGGCGGAAGAGAGAAGAGAGGGCGGAAGAGAGAAGAGGGCGGAAAGGAAGAAGAGCGAAGACGGGCGGGCTCAGGCCAGCGAGGCCGTGAGGGTGATGGTGGTGCCGGTCAGGGCCTGGCTGACCGGGCAGTTGGCCTTGGCGTCCTCGGCGGCCTTCACGAAGCCGGCCTCGTCCAGCCCGGGGACCTCGCCGACGACGGTCAGGTGGATGCCGGTGATGCCCGTGCCGGGCTGGAACGTCACGTCGGCCCGGGTGTCCAGCTTGGTCGGCGGGGTGCCGGCACCGGCCAGGCCGTGCGAGAGGGCCATCGAGAAGCACGCGGAGTGGGCGGCTGCGATGAGCTCCTCCGGGCTGGTTTTGCCGTTGGGGGCCTCGGCGCGGGACGGCCAGGAGACGGGGTACTCGCCGATCCCGGAGGAGGCGAAGGTCACCAACCCCTTTCCGTCGAGGAGGTTGCCCTCCCACGCGGTGGTGGCGGTGCGGGTGGTTGCCACGATCGGTTCCTCCAGTACTGAGGGAGTGTTCGAACGGTCACGTCCGGTCATGCACGCCCCAGCCTACGGGCAGAGCCGTCCCGGCCCGGTGCGTCACGCCGCCGGGGTCGGGCGGAGCACCGGCCCGCCGTCCGGCCCGGCTCACCGTCCGGTCCGGCCCGCCGTCCGGATCGTGGACGGTTCCGTCCGACGGTGCGGGGCCGGAGCGGGGGCCCTGTTAGATTTGCCCGGGCCCGAGCCCGGCCGCCGTACGGTCGGGCGCCCACTGCAGACACCGGGAGCCGCCCCGATGACGGACCACTCCACGACCCCCGACGCCGGCCTGACCGAGGGGATCGACGACGCCGTACGGGCCGAGCTGACCGGCCTGCGCGAGAGCATCGACAACATCGACGCCGCGGTGGTCCACATGCTGGCCGAGCGCTTCAAGGCGACCCAGCGGGTCGGCCGGCTCAAGGCCGAGCACAAGCTGCCGCCGGCCGACCCGGCGCGCGAGCGGGACCAGATCAAGCGCCTGCGGGAGCTGGCGGCGGGGGCGAAGCTGGACCCGGTCTTCGCCGAGAAGTTCCTGAACTTCATCATCGCTGAAGTGATCAGGCATCACGAGCAGATTGCGAGTGCCGCTGTGACCAGCCGGAATGCATCCGACTGACGGGCCGTTAGGTGCCTTGGAAGATCATTTGGGGGAGATTCAGGAGATCAACTCCAGATCACTCCCAGATGCTCTTCCAGCCGAGGTTGGCCATCGCACGTTGGAACGTCGCCTCAAGGCCTTCCAGGCGCCGCTGCCGCATCGCCGGGGTCGGCCGCCGGTAGACGCCCTTGATCCCACGATACTTGTGACCCATCTGTTCGTGCGCCAAAACCTCCGGAACCTCAAGCTCGGCCTGAAGGCTGTCGTGGAACTTCCGCAGCGTTCGGGAGGTGAGCCCAGGGAAAAGCGGCTCCCACGCCTCCTGCGGCGGCCCGCCTCGACCGCGGGGGCGTTCCTCCCGACCGTCGGCCGCCGGCCGGAGGGCAGTGTGCCAGGTCGACCTCCACCACATCTTCCCGGTCGGGGTGCAGAACATGATGTCGTGGGGCGACGTGTGCTTACGGTCCGCGAGAAGGGCGGCGAGGAAGGGCGGCACGTCCACGTCGCGCGCGCTCTGCGGGTTCTTCGGAGGCTCGAAGCCTCGAAAGGTCGACCGCTTGCCGTCGGCGTCGTAGACGTAGTACTCGGCCCAGACGCCCTCTTCCTTGTCGATTCGGATGATCGGGCACTCGAAGACGCCGCCGTCGTACCGCTGTCTGCGGATCAGCAGGGTGTTGCGCCTGTGCAGGCCGCATGACTCCTCGTACCGGACGCCGGTCCACCCTTCGGTGACGATTTTGAGGCCGTTCCAGGGTCCCATTCGGCGGGCAGCCTCCAGCACCACCTCGGGCCGCGGAATCTCCTCCTCGTCCTCTTCCTGCTGGGTGTCGGCTTGCTTGACCTCGACCCGAAGTCCGGTCAGGCGGCGGTTGTACAGCGGGTTCACGGTGAGACGCTTCGCGTCCACGGCGCCCGTGAGGATCTGAGACAGCAGGCCGACGGCCGCGCGTACGGTGCTCTCGGCATACGACCTGCTTCGGTTCCGGGCCCACGTCTCGACGTCGAACCAGGTGAACGCGATAAGCGGGGTGTGTTCCCATTGGGGGAGGATGTGGTTGGCCAGTAGCTCGCGGCGGTTCATGGTGGTGCGGCCCCGAGGGGAGTCGCCCTGGGCCTCGAGCCAGAGCTTCACCCACGTGCCAAGCTTCCCGCGGGCGAGTTCCGGGTCCACCCAGGTGCCGGAGCGGATGGCGGCTTCCTGCTCGTCGCCCCAGTCCTCGGCCGTCTTTTTGGTGGCGAAACCAGGCTCAGAGCCCCAGGTTCCGTCCGGCTTCTTGTAGCGGGCGCGCCACGTATAGGACGTAGTCTTCTTCCCGTCGCGGACCTTGAACACTTTCTCGGCGTACGCCAAGGGGCACCCCTCTTGTCCTGGCAGGCGGGGCCTGCCGTTCCGCGAAGCCCCGCCGTGCCAAGGTGTGCCACTACACGTCGGCGTCGCAGATTGCCCGCAGGAGGTCCGGGTCCTTACGGAGCCACTGATCGAGCTTGAGTGCCTGGGCCTCGGTGAGGCGCTGGGCATTCAGTTCGACCATCAGCACGCCGGCCTTCCGTCGGACGACCACTAGGCCGTCGTGGGGGACGAAGTCCGTCACGCGCTCGATCCGCATCCGCATGGGGCGGCCCCCCTACCTGTGTTGGGTGACCCCCCTCACTCAGGTAGCGGAATCTTTACACACGTTTGGCATATGCGCAGGGGTTTCGCAGTGTGTCGTGTGATTGTCGACTTACTGCGTGTCGTCCTCGGAGAAGATCTCGTGGGCAGCCCGCTGAAGCCGGCTCCACTTCTTCTCCAGCTCGCGCCGCTCTTCGGGCGTGAGGTCCCTTCCTTCGCCCTCCTTCCAGATGATCACCACGTCACCGTCGTCGGGCGAGCTGAGCGTGACTGCTGTGGCATCGGCAACGCGGCCGCCAAGCAGGGCTGCCTTCACTCGTCCGGTCAGACTGTCGAGAAGTTCGTCAACCTCGGTGTCTTCGATGTCAGTTCCTGGCGGGACATCGCCATGCCCTCCGCGAACGATCGGGGCGCCGCCGGCCAGTACAGCCTCGACGCTGTCCTCGGTCCAGCCGAACCGACGAGCGGCCGCTCGGTGCAGTGGCGTGATCTTGGAGTAGCGATGGCCGCTTTCCATCTTCTGGACCGCCGACCGCCCGACACCCAGCTCCTGCGCAAGCTGGGGCTGCGTTAGCTCGAGGTCGTCTCGCGCGGCGGCGATCGCGCTTGAAAGGCGAGCCCAGTCTCTGTCCATGGGCACATCATGCCGCATCCTCATGCAACCGCAGAGCTCGGATCCGGCCGTTTGACCTGCATTTAAGGCTGGCTTGGGTTGCATGGCGGGCCGCGCGCCCCCGGCATGGCATGCATTGCATGCCTCAAAGTGCATCGAAAGTGCGCCGAGACTGCTTGCAAAGCAAGCTCTCCCGTGGTTGTCTTCTCTCGTGACGCCGAACGGATCCGCAATCAGAGCCTTCCGGACTGCTTGCAATGTAAGCCTCAGAGAGCTTGCTTTGCGGACTGGGCGTGACCGCAGTCATCTGTCCCGAGTGGAACGCGGGCTGGCTGGGGCGAGCGAGGAGACGATCCGCGCGATAGCCGCTGCCCTGTCCGTCCCCGTGGCCGCTCTTAATCGAGAGGAACAGCCGTGACCACGAAGAAGGTCGCGCACTCCACCCTCGCCACCGAGTTCACGGCCGAGGAGCGTCTCCGGCTCTACACCGCCGAGCAGGTCATCGAGAAGGGGCTCCTGCCCTACACCGTTCGCACGCTCAAGATCGCCGCAAACCAGAAGCGCATCCCGCACATCACGGTGAACCGCAAAATCCGATTCCGGCTGGCCGACATCAAGGCCATCCAGGAGGCCTCGGCCGTCGACCCGGCCACCCGCGGCCGTCGTCGCGCCGCCTGACCCCTCAGACATGGGTCGGGCCCCCGTCGGGATGCCGCCCGTACGAGAGCCCTTGGCCCACCCGTGCGTCAAACGATCACGAAAGAGAGGTGGACCTGTGTCCATCATCCCCTACACGTCCCCGGAGACCGCAACCGCGGTCCGGGACAACGCCGAGCTCCTGAACCGCCAGATCGACGGTGCGCTCACGAAGCTGACCGCGCCGGCCACGCAGTTGGTGGTCGAGGACCCGTGGCTGGACCGCTGGTACGACGTGCTGGATGGTCGGGCGGAGAGCCTGCTGCCGGTGTGGTCGCCGGAGACTGTCGCGCTGGTCGCGGAGTTCGCGGCGCGGACGGGCGGTGCGCTGTGACCGCGTTGGTGGATGTGTCGGTGCTGCGGTGGCTGCCGGCGGTCGAGGTCGACCTGGCCGCGGCACGCGTGGCGGTGGCCGGGCTGACGGCTCGGGTGCCGGGTTCGGTGCTGGACGTGAACGTGTCGTCGGACGGCCGCGCGGTGTCGGTGCAGGTCGTGGACGTGGCCGCGCTGAGCATCTGGTTCGACCTGTTCGGCCGGGCGGCGGGTGGTACGTCGTCGCGGGATGGCGGCGGGATGGCCTGGCACGTGCGGCTGACGGTGCCGGAGCTGCCCGGGGTCCGGATCGAGCTGACCGCGGTGTCCGGCGAGTTCGAGGTGCTGCCCAGGACGGCGTTGGTGCGGGCGATGTGTCCGTGGATGCCGCACCGGTGGGCGGTCGAGGACCGCGAGGCCGCGGCGTGGGCTCGGAGGGCGGCGTGATGGCCAAGCTCACCGTCACCGACAACTACCGCGTTGTCGTGACCGGCACCCTCGATCTGTCCCTGCCGATCGGGCCCCGGATCCAGGTGTGCGTCAAGGACGCGGTGATCGAGCCGCAGCGCCTCGGCGACCTGGGGTGGGTGTCGATGTCCGATCGGCTGGCCAGCCGGGACATCGGGGGCGATTACCGGCGTCGGTGCGAGGAGATCGTGCAGGCCCTACGCGCCCAGCATCCGGGCATCAAGGCCGCGATCGAGTTCGACACCACCGAGACGTGCTCGCACTGCGGGCTCGACTGGGACGAGTGGACGACCGAGAGCGCCGAACGGTGGCCGGACGAGGACTACGTCGTCGGTGAGCCGCTGTGTTGTGACGAGGCCCAGTCGAAGTACCGCGCGGCCCGGGCGGGGACGGCGTGATGGCCGGGGACCTGCCGGTGCGTCGGGAGATGGCCGCCGAGGCGCCGCTGATGGAGCGGTACATGGACGCCTACGGGGACGACCTGTGGGCGTGGCCGCCGAGCGTGCAGCTCCAGTACGCGGCCGAGGTCGCGGAGCTGCGGGAGCAGTGGCTGCGGGGTGAGGTCCAGTGATGCTCACCGCCCTGATCGCCCTGTCCGTCGGCGCGTTCGCCCTACTGCTGTGGCTGGACTGGCGGGCCCGTCGCCGGGTGCGTCCGGTCCGGGCCGCCGAGGTGACGCCCGAGCAGATCCGGCACGTGGCCTCGCGGCAGCCCCGGGACGGTGACCGGTGATCGGCTGCCTCCGCTCTCTCGCCGCCCTGCGCATCGTGCGCGTCACCTGGCCGTACCCGGCCCTGGGGCTCGCCCGGCCCGACGGCCGCGGCTGGCTGATCTGCCGACTCCCCAAGAACTGATCCGCCCCGGCCGGGGCTCGGAGTCCCGGCCACTCCAACGGAGAACACGTTGAGCACTGAGATCGTCAGGGCCACCCCGGTCCACTCCCAGGCCCTGTCCCTGGGCATCATGTCCGCCCGCGACGCGTGGCTGTTCTGCGAGAGCCTCGCGAAGGCCAACATCCTGCCGCCGGAGTACCGCGGCAACCCCGGCTCCGTCCTGTGGGCGCTGGAATACGGCCGGGCCCTTGGCCTGGACGTGGTCACCACCATCACCACCATCCACGTCATCAAGGGCAAGCCCACCCAGTCCGCGGACCTGATGCTGTCCCGGGCCCGGACCGCCGGCCACAAGGTCCGGGTGCGGCCGGAGAACGAGCGGTGCGTCGTCAGCATCTGGCGGTCGGACGACCCGGACTTCGAGAACCGGACGGAGTGGACGCTGGACGACGCACGGAAGGCCCAGCTCTACCCGGGTAAGCCGGACTCGAACTGGGCGAAGTACACCCGTTCCATGCTGCGGGCCCGGGCCATCTCGGAGTGCGTGCGGTCGGCGTGCCCGGAGGTTCTGCACGGGGCGATCTACACGCCGGAGGAACTGGGCGCCTACGTCGACCAGGAGGGGAATCCGGTGGACGCCCCAGTGCAGCCACTCCGCGCGGTCCAGGCTGAGCCGGTCCGCGATTGGCTCGCGGAGGCCCGTGCAGCCGACAGCGCCGAGCAGGTTCGTGCGATCTACCGCGATGCCAGCGCGGCCGGCGCTCGGGATGAGCTGAACCGGATCGCCGAGATCGGCCGCGAGAAGGCCGCCCAACCTGCCGAGGTGGTCGAGGCAGAGCTGGTCGAGGACGACGGGCGTACGGCCGCTGTGGACGCCCTGCGGGGTGCCGCGCTGGCCGCTGGTGTCGCGTCGAGCATCGAGCAGGACTTCACCCAGTCGTACGGCGTGCCGATCGCCGAGGCCTCGGTCGAGCAGCTCGCGGAGATGACCGAGCTGCTGCGAGGTGCCGCGTGAGCCTCAAGGAGATCGCGGGCCGGGCGGCTGTGCTGCAGGCCCTGTACGAGGAGATTGGCGAGCAGTTGAAGGCCGCGAAGGCGGACCAGGCTGCGGGCCTGAAGGCCGCTCGTGAGGAGACGGGGGCGACCCGGATCGAGGCCTCGCTGCCGAACGGAACGGTTGTCGCCAAGGTGGCGCTGGTCAGCCCTGGCGCGGCCGCTGTGGTGGTCGACGAGGTCGCGTTCCTGGAGTGGGTGCGTGACAACCGGCCGGACCAGATCAAGCGCGAGTTCGTCACCAGCGTTCGGGAGACGTTCGTGAAGGCCCTGTTGAAGGAGCTCACGGCGGCGGGTGTGCCGCAGTGGGTGGACCAGGAGACGGGTGTTGTGCACGAGGTGCCTGGTGTGCGGATGCAGCCGCGTGCGTCGTACACCCGCATGACGTGGGAGAAGTCGGGGCCCGACGCCGTGGCGGAGGCCTGGCGTGCGGGCGAACTGGCGGCGCTGGTGCTGCCGGAGCTGACCGTGGGAGGTGCCTCGTGAGCTGGTGGCAGCAGCCGCTGGTCGGCTTCGACCTGGAGACCACAGGCGTCAACCCGGAGCAGGACCGGATCGTGACGGCCGCGGTCGTCATGGTGGGCCCGCGGCGGTCGGCCAACGCGGAGGACAACGCGGTGCGTTGGCTCGCGGTGGAGCGGTTCGGGTGGACTGTGGCTCCGGCTCCCGGTGTGGTGATTCCGGCGGCTGCAACGGCGGTGCACGGGATCACGACGGAGTACGCGTTGGCAGTCGGTCGGCCGGCGGCGCGGGTGGTGCAGGAGATCGGCATCGTCCTGGCCGAGCACATCGCCGCCGGCCGGCCGCTGGTGGCGATGAACGCTCCGTACGACTTCACGATGCTCGACCGGGAATCGGAGCGGCACGGCTACCAGCCGCTCGCGGTGCAGGCCGGCTGCGAGCCGATCGTGGTGGACCCGCTGGTACTGGACCGGCAGGTGGACCGGTACCGGCGGGGGAAGCGCACCCTCGGTGCGCTGTGCGAGCACTACGGGGTCCGCCTCGACGGTGCGCACGAGGCCGCTGCGGACGCGCTCGCTGCGGTCCGGGTGGCGGTCGAGATCGCCAGCCGTCACCCCGCGATCGGCGGGGCGTCGCTGGCGGACCTCCACGCGGCCCAGGCCGCCTGGGCGGGCGAGCAGGCGGACAGCCTGCGGCAGCACCTGGTCCGGCAGGGCCGCGACGCTACCAGCGTGCATGGGCACTGGCCGCTGATTCCCCGGCAGGAGGTGGCCAAGTGAGCGCCAACCAGCCTGGTGACACGGCCGAGCGTCTGCTGCCGATCGCGGCCGGCCTGGCGTGCATCGTCCGTGGCGAGGGCGGCCCGCGGGAGGTCGCCCACATCCTCGGGCAGCTGGACGCCTACGAGCGTGAGGTGATGATCGTGGTCCTCGCGGGCCTGGTGGATCCGGACCGGACGGTCGCCGACGTGCTCGGCTACCTGACTTGGGACGAGCACGAGCAGCCCGTGCCGGCGCCGACGGTGGAGAAGACGCTGCGGGAGATCGCGGTTATGCCCAACCTGCCGTCGCCGCTGGTCAGATGGCTGAAGGCCGAGCAGCAGCACGAGGCCCGTATGCGGTATCGGTCTGGGGAGACACAGGGCGAGATCGCTCAGTCCATGGGCCTTGATGTGCAGACCGTGGGCCGATGGGTTCGAGCGGCGGTGGCGGCGTGACGGCCCGGCGGTACACGGATCCGGCGGAGCGCGCGGAGGCGTGCAGCCCCTCGCTGGTGGCCACCGTGGTGTCCGAGAAGGACCGGGAGAGCGCCCGCCGGTACGTGGCCCGACGGGCCCGGGACGGCGGGGACGAGCAGCTGCTGCTGGCCGCTCTCGGCCTCGACCAGCCTCCGGCGTGACCTGCCGTCAGTGGCTGCCCGCGGTGCGCAAGTACTGCGGGCAACCGGCCCGGCCCTACATCCAGGGGCCGCGTTGCCCCGACCACACACCGGCCGCACAGGCCGGACGCCCCGAACCACCAGACCCCAAGGAGACGTGATGGGCCTCGACTTCAGCCACACGGAAGCGCACTGGACGTACACGGGTTTCATGCGGTTCCGCCGGGCGATCGCCACCCATGAGGGCATCGACCTCGACCAGATGAACGGCTTCCGCATCTACGGCAGCAACCAGCCCCAGATCCCTTGGACGGCCGTCACCACGGCGCTCCGTCCGCTCCTCGACCACTCGGACTGCGACGGCGAGCTGTCGCCCGAGGAGTGCCGCCTGGTCGCACCCAGGCTTCGCGAGGTGGTTAGTGCCGTGTGGCCGAAGGACTGCTACGACCGCACCCACGGCCTGCTCCTCGCCGACGGCATGGAGGCCGCAGCCGCCGCTGGCGAGCAGTTCGAGTTCTGCTGACGCCCGCCTGACTGCCTGGGGCGGGGTGACCGTCCCCCGCCCCAGGCCACCAACCCCTCACCGACCGCACTGCCGAGAGAAGCCACGATGGCCTGGGTCCGTATCTCCGACGACTTCTACGACCACCCCAAGTTCGACGCCGCGGGGTCCCTCGGTATCGCACTGTGGGCGGCCGGGCTGGCGTGGAGCAACCGGAACCTGACCGACGGGTACATCCCGCGGAAGACGGCCCTGCGGTTGCTGGACTTCGAGGACGCCGCGGAGGCAGTTAGTAGCGCTGACCGTAACGGCGTTACTAACGGGCCCCGTAACGGCTATGTCACACCGGATGTCGCGCGTTTCGTCGCCGATCGGCTCGTGAAGGCCGGCCTCTGGGAGGAGGTCGAGGGTGGGTTCGCCATCCACGACTACCTCGATTACCAGAAGTCGGCCGCCCAGATCACTGCCGAGCGTGACAAGAACGCTGCACGTCAAAAGGCTTTTCGGGACCGCCGAAGCACGGCAAAGGGCGAGTCAAGTCGTAACGGTGACCGTAACGGCGTTACTAACAGGCCCGTAACGCATGCTCCCAACCCCAACCCCAACCCACCTAAAGACAAGAGGACTACGTCCTCTTCGTCCACGGTCGGCGAGCCGCCCGCAGACCCACCGATCCGACACGACGTCGAACGCGTATGCCGAGCCCTGGCCGACGCCGTGGCCGCCAACGGCAGCCGCAAGCCCACCATCACCAAGGGCTGGCGCGACGCCGCCCGCCTCATGCTCGACAGGGACGGCATCGCCCTCGACGACGTCCTCGGCGCAATCCGCTGGTCCCAGGCCGACGAGTTCTGGCGCTCCAACGTCCTCTCGGTGCCAACCCTGCGCAAGCAATACGACCGGCTCCGCCTCGCCGCCCAACGCAACCGGCCCGGCGTCAACCTCCCGGCCCAGTCCCAGGGCCACCTGCCCGGCACAGACAGCCGCGTTGCCGAGCACTACGACCTCATGAACGAACTCCTCGCAGAAGGGAGCAAGTAATGGACCGCGTTGAAGCCACCAAACTTCTCGCCCATGCCGCCGCTTTCGATAACCGCAAGCCCAGCAAGGCCGCCAGCATCGCCTGGGCCGAAGCCCTCAAGGACATCCCCGCCGACCCCGATGCATTCGCCGCGGTTGCCAGGTTCTACTCCCAGCCCAGCCGGAACGGAGACCTCGACTCCACCCGCTGGATCCAGCCCCACCATGTCCGGGTCCTTCGCAAGGAGATCCGCGACGAACGCATCCCCGACGGCGCGTTCACCTACCCGCTGCCCGCCGGTTCCGAGACCGGCGCCGAGTTCGTTGAACGTCGACGCCAACAGATCACCGCCATTGCCGACGGCCGCATCGAAGCCGAACCCATTCGGCAACTCACCGGCGGACCCCACCCGTCCGTTGCCGACGCCCTCATGGGCGTGGGGCGCATGCCCAACCACGTTCGTGACGCCCTTGCCGACGCCCTGCCCGGCCGCAAGGCCCGCGAAGAAGCCCGACTCCGTGGCGAAGCCGACGCCCTTGCTGTTCCGTGCCCCTGGTGCCACTCCGCCGCCGACGACCCGTGCAAGCGCCGCAGGGGCGCCCGAGGCGACAAGCCCGGTACCTGGTTTCATCGTACAACCGTGCACCCCGGCCGGGTCGATGCCGCTGCCGTAGCAGCCCGAGCATGCCCCAACTGCCGAGCCCCGATGGGAGTGCCGTGCGCGCACCCTGACGGCCGGTTCCACGACGGCGTCCACCTGGGCCGATTGACCAACCAACCCGCCGCGTGATGGGCGCCCCGATGCCCACCGGCCTCCGCCGCCGCCGCGACCGCCCGCCCGAATGGCAGATCCCCTGCCCCGTCCCCACCTGCCGCGCCAAACCCGGCACCCCCTGCCACACCCCCACCGGCCGCCGCCTCACCGCCGACAGCCACCCCAGCCGCGCCGACGCCTGGATCGTCCAGACCACCCGCCCCGCCGCCTGAACGGAGTCACCGTCATGACCGGCCCACTGCTGCTGACCGTCACCCTCAACGGCATCAACCACCCCCTCGCTGCTTGCCGCTGGGTCCGCTACGAGCCCAACGGATGCGCCACCGGCAGCCTCCTCGGCGACGAAGCCACCAGCCCCGAGAGCGCTGCCGCCACGTTCACCACCGTTCGCCGCGACCGCGAGCGCGCCCACCGCCGCGGCGTCCGCTACCGCCTCGTCAGCCCCGACGAATGGCGCGACACCGTCCGGGCCTGCCTGCTCGGCGAATGCACCCACCGAACCGCCACCCAACCCGCCGCCTGAGGAGACCCCGATGCCGATCCGCCTGCACCGCCCCGCCGTCCGCGGCTGGCGTGCCCCCAAGGGAGCCATCTACGTCGGCCCCGGCAGCCGCTGGGCCAACCCCTGGCGCTGGCGCACCCGCGACGCCCTCGCCCGCGTCCCCGCCCTCGACGGCTCGGACTGGGAACTGGAGGACCGCATCAGCTCCGCCGGCCGCTGGCACCACTACAAGCACCCCGACGGCCGCGTCACCCCGCACGCGATCCGCTACATGACCCGGCAGGAATGCATTGACCTGTATCGGCAGGCCCTCACCGCCCCGACCGCCGACGTCCGGCTGTGGACCTACCCCGGGCCCGCACTCACCGTCGCCGACGCCCGCACCGAGCTCGCCGGCCACGACCTCGTCTGCCGGTGCGCGCTCGGCCAGCTCTGCCACGCAGACCTGCTGCTCGAACTCGCCACCCCCGCCGAGGAGAACGCCCGATGAACCAGCCCCAGCCCGCCGACCTGCTCGCCGTCGCTCGCCTCGCCGTTCTCTTCCGCATCGCCACCGAGGAGATCCACGTCTTCCGTGACCCCCTCCACGTTGGCGCTGGCATCACCCCCGGAACCCTCCGCCACCTCACCGAGACCCACTTGATCACCGTTGGCGACCACGAGCCAACACGCGGCCACTGCCTGACCCTCACTGACACCGGCAGGGACGCCCTCTACGCCGCCATCTCCACCCAGGAGGCCTGAGCCATGGACCAGCTCGACCTCGACGCCATCCAGGCCCGCACCGACGCCGCCACCCCCGGACCCTGGTGGGCCGACGACACCGACATCATCGTCGGCACCTCCGACGACCTCCAGCCCCACCCCGTCTGGATCGGCGAGACCGCCAACCCCGGAACGCCCAACGGCGGCCTGGCCAACGCCCAGTTCATTGCGGCTGCCCGCACCGACGTGCCCGCCCTGCTCGACCGGGTCCGGGAGCTCACCGCCGACCTCGCCGAGATGACGCACTGCCGCGACAACGCCATCCGAGCCCTCCGCCGCGACGACATCGACACCGACCTCGACATCGAGGACACCATCGCGAACGAGATGTCCGTCCAGGGCTGGGACTGGGAAGACGATGACGCGCCCCGCACCATCGCCACCATCCTCAGCCCCGTGATCCGGCCCGCCCTCGCGAAGGCCACCCAGCAGCGCGACGAGGCGCTCGCCCGGGTCCGGCAGCTGGAGGCCGAGCAGGCCGCCACCAAGGCCCCCACCATCCTGTGGCTCGCCGAGTACGACGGCACCGAGCCCACCCTCTGGAGCACCGAGGGCGGTGCACTCGAACACTGCAGCGCCATCGCCCGGACCGAGCTCACCTCCTGGGACTGGATCCCCGAAGACGGAGGCCAGCAGATCTACCGCGTCCACCCCGACACCGACGAGCCACTGGGCCCCGGACCCGGACGAGTCACCCCGCTCACCATCCAGACCAGCTGAGCCACCACCTGACGGCCCCGTGCGCGGCCAGGACCGGACCCCTACCGGCCGCGCACGGCCCCAGGCACCCCGAGTGCCACCCACACCACGAACGCCCGTTCTAGCCCCCGCCACGCACACCCACCACGGAGACCACCATGGACCAGCCGGACTTCAACCCCCGCACCCACCAGCTGTTCTGGATGCTGCTCGACGAGATCAAGCCCGCGCAGAACCGCTACCAGCGCGCACTCCGCAGGGCGCACTCCACCGCGACCGACAGTCCCGAGAACCTCGCCGCCCGGGCCAAGGGGAACACCGCGCTCGCCGAGATGGAGATGGCCATCCGCGAGTGGGTCGCCGCCACCGCCTGCACCTGCGGTCGGATCGCCATCGGCCTGGAGGTCACCGACCACCGCGAGTGGCACCGGGACTGCCGGCAGCACGGCGTCTACTCCACGTGGTGGAACTCCCCCGAGCAGCAGGCCGCGCGCGAGACCCGGCGCCAGTCGTCGATCGATCTGCAGGCCCGCGCCCGCGACGCCCGCCTCGCCGCCGGCGGTGCCCGGTGACCGACACCCCGCCGTCGCTCCCCGACGCCGACCTCGCCGACATCCGGACCCGGTTCGAACGTACGACAGAACCCGGTTGGCGCGACGTCACCGACATCGGACGCCTCCTCGGGGAGATCGACCGGCTCCGCGCCGAGGTGGACCGGCAGCGACACCGGTGGGCGAAGTCCCAGGACCGCGCCTGGGAATCCCACCTCGCCGCCGAGGCCGCTGCCGAGACCCGCGACCAGTGCCACGCCCAGCTTCGCCACGCCCAGCAGGCCCTCGCCGACGTCCAGGCCGAACCCGACAGCCACGCCGCCCGCATCGTTAATTTTTACGCCGCTCTGACCAGCCTTGGCGAGCTGCACCACCCCACCTACTGGAACGGCCGGCAGATCTGCCCCGAATGCCAACGCCGATGGCCGTGCCGCACCTCCACCGCGATCGCCGCCGCCTGCGACACGACCAGCTGACACCCCACTGACGTCCGCCCGCACCCGCGGGCGGCCCAACCCAAGGAGAACCCAATGCCCGACGACACCACCACCGCGCCCGTGCCCTGCGGCGAGGGCCACTGCCTCTGCTACGGCACCGGCGAAGAGCACGCCAACTGCGCCTGCGGCTGCGACTGCCCCCGCGACGTCGAGGGCTGGCTCCTCGACGACGGCGACGACGACTGACCACCACCCGCCCCCGGCCTGCCGCCCACCAGCGGCAGGCCCCACCCCGAAGGAAACCCGTGACCGTCCACACCCGCCGCGAGATGACCATCCGCCGCGTTGCTCATGTCCTGCCCACCCCCGCCGTCGGCGCCGACCTCGGCAAAGCCTGGCGCGCCGCCCAGGCCGACTACCGTCGCGACTTCGCCGTCGATCCCAACCGGATGCTGCCCGACGACGCGCTGACCGTCACCGTCGGCGACAACGAGGTCGTCATCTCGTACGAGGTGACCGTCAAGTGCCGGGACACCATCAACCTCCGCACGGTGCTGGGCCAGGACGGCGGGGAGCAGTGACCCGCCCCCTCACCCAGCGCGAAGCCGACGTCCTCCGGTACGCCGCCCAGGGCTACAAGGACCACGAGATCGCCCGCGCCCTCGGCAGGGACACCACCGAGCGGGACATCCACAACGCCCGCCTCCGCGCCGTCCGAGCCACCGGTGCCCGCACCCTCGACCAGGCCATCCAGATCCACAACCAGCCCACCGGAGACCAGCCGTGAGCGGTGCCATCATCTGCCCCACGCGCTGCTGGCCCTGCCAGGCCGATCAGCACCACGCCGTGCCTGCCCCGCACCCATGGGCCGACGACGAAGACCGTGCCCACGCCGCCGCGACCGGGCAGCCCGAACCCACCGGCAACTGCGGCTGCTGGTGCGCCAAGCCCACCGCGTGACCGTCAGCCCCTGGCTGGTCCTGGCCGGCGCCCTCGCAGGCGCCGGCCTCGCAGCAACCCTCCTCGCCCTCCACCCCTGGAGACGCGCATGACCACCTGGTTCCCCCTCGCCGCCTGCAGCCCCCTCGTCCTCTGGTGGGCCTGCCGCATCGCCACCGCCCGGAGGACCCCCATGCCCCACCTGCCCGACGACATCGGCATCCAGCCCGCCACCGACGGGCGGCCCGCCATCCTCTGGGCCCGCTACGGCCACACCGTGCACCTCAGCGCCGTCCCCGATACCCAGACCGACCACGAGGAGGACCCGTCGTGACCGGCGCGTGGCAGCCCACCCCCGGCGCCGCGCTGACCGACCGTGAGCTGCAGTACCTGCGGCTCATGGCTGACGGCCACACCCGCGACAGCGCCGCCCGTGCCATGGGCATCACCGTCGGAGGCGCCAACCACCACGCACGCCACGTGCTGATCAAGCTCAGCGCGGCATCCATGGCCCAAGCCGTCTGGAAGGGGCGCCGCCTCCTCACGCGCCACCCACCGGACGACACCCCCACCACCTGCCCCACAGGATGCGCCGGCGACCGCAGCGCCTACCGCCAACACCTGCGCCGCGGCGAGACAGCCTGCACCGCCAGCCGCCGCGCAAACGCCGCCCACACCCAGCAATACCGCCAGAACAGGAGCACCGCCGCATGACCAGCGCCTACCAGCAGCAACTCGCTCAGCAGCTCCACGCGGCCGAGAACGAACTCGGCACGCTCCGGCAGCGGGTCGCCGCGTTCGACGCAACCGCCCGGCTTGCCGAGGCTGATCGTGACGGCGCCTACCGCGAGCGCGCCCACCTCACCGCCTGGCTCGCCACCATCCACCCCGCCGTCATCACGCCGGCCGTTGACATCGACGAGGACGGCTGGCAGCTCCTGTACATCACCGTCGGCGGCCGGCAGTTGTCCTGGCACATCCACCCCCGCGACGCCGAGCTGTACGCCCATGTCGAGCACGTCGACCCTGCCGACCCCCGCGCCCAATGGGACGGCCACACCGCGGCTGAGAAGTACCAGGTCATCCGCGAGCTGACGTTCGCCGAGTTGCGCGGGGACGCCCGCGCTGAGCAGGCCGAGGCCCGCATCGCCGCCGTCCGGGCGCTCGCCGACGTGCTTGAGACCGAGGAGGCGTACGGCGGATACGCCGACGCGAACAGCGAGGCCGCACGCCGGATCCGCGACACCCTCGACGCGCCCCAGCCCTCCCGCTCGCTCGCCGGAGCCCTCCTCGCCGCGCTCACCCACTCCGTGCGGGCCGCACAGGACCACGCCAGCGCCATGCAGAAGCTCGCCGCCGACCTACGTGAACACCCCTTCGCCGTCACCATCACGCCCGAGATCTCCCGCGCATGCGAGCCCGACTGCACCGCCGACCACACCGACCTCGACCACGTCCACGACCCCGAGTGCGGACGCTCCAATTCCGTCGGCGTCCGCAGCTGCACCCGCCCCGCCGACCACGACGGCTACCACCTCAACCACGACGGCAACACCTGGGACGACGACGACTGACGACCAGCGGACCGGACCCAGTCACGGCCGCGCGCGCCACCACCCCACACAAGCACCAGGAGACCACCGTGCCGAACGCCGGAGTGATCATCGTGCCCCAACCCGCCCACCACACCGGCTCGTCCACCAGCGTGCCGACCGGGTACCTCATCGGCTACATCGCCATTGCCCTCGCCGTGTGGGCCGTCGCCACCTACCTGCTCGCCAGGCACGACAAGGACTCGGGTGCGTTCCTGGCCGTCATCAGCGGCGCGCTCGCGGCCGTCTGCTGGCCCCTGACCGCCCTGGCCGCGCCGTTCTGGCTGCTGGCCCGAGCCGCGGCCCGCAAGCCCAAGCGCGGCTGACCTGCTGCACGACGAAGGGGCGCCCCCGAACCCACCACGGCCAGGGCGCCCCACGCGGTCCGAAAACCATACCGCCCAGCACCACAGGAGACCGGCATCATGCTCCCCGCCCCGCACCTGGACCGCCTCCGTACCCAGCTCGGCCAGATGCCCGAACTGATCACGCTCGCGCACCTCGCACTCCAGCCCGGCTCCGGCCGGCGCGGGGCACGCGTCTCCGGCGCCACCCGCACCGCGCCCCTCCCGTGCCGGGTGGACGTCCTGTCGCTCGTCGGCCCGACCGCGGCTGAGGCCGTCCACGACGACCACCACGACCAGGACGACACCCCCGGCCTCGACCTCCTCGTTTCCTGGGCCCGGACCGTCCTCGAGGACCGGCAGCGCGCCAACGACTGGAGCGGCTGGCTGACACCCGGCACCGGCATGCTGCACCCGCTCGACTGGCGGGAGTCCGACGTCAGCCTCGCCATCGGCTACCTGCTGATGCACCTCGACTGGGCCTCCGGCCGCCCGTACGCCCGCGACCTCGCTGACGAGATCGGCCGCCTCCACGGCCACCTCAACCGCGCCACCGGCATGCCCATAGCGGCCCCGGCCCGCCGCCAGGTCTGCCCCACCTGCCAGCACCTCACCATCACCGTGCGGCCCGACGGCTGGCGCGAGTGCAGCAACCCCGATTGCCTCTCCGTCCGCACCGCGGACGAGTACGCCGCTCGCGCCGAGCAGGTCCTCGAGGAACTCGCCGCGGCCTGATGCGCCAGTGATGCGCGGCGGATGCGCCGCAGGTCAGAGACATGAAGCGGCCCCGCCCGGGATGGTCCGGGCGGGGCCGTGATGCGCGGGGATGCGTCAGGACTGCGGCTTCGGTTTCGCGCTGACGACCGTCCGTTCGCGCAACGGGGGGACGCCGCCCGCCTTGCTGATCCGGCCGACGTGCTGGCGTTCGTAGGGGACAAGCCGGGTCACCTCGGACGGTCCGAGCGTGCGGGCCATGAGCACATCCACGATGCCGGCGTTCAGGGCTTCGCGGGCCTCTTCCAGCTTGGTCTCGGCCTTCTCGTAGGCAGCACTGAGCTCGGCGAGCCTGGAACGTGCCGCCTGCTGGTCATCAGCGCTGGTCATGCACCGATGATGCCACGCCGCACGTCGGCGCTGATAGGGGCGAGACATGGAACCTCTTGATGCATCTTGACGTTGCAACCTCATGATGCAAGTATGGGTGAAGGCAGGCAGCAACGCCACCCCCAAGGGGAGGAACCCGATGCGCACCACCGCCAAGACCCGCACCCGCAACACCACCCAGGCCCGTGACACCAACCGGGCCACCCAGTACGCCACCCTCAACGGCCGCCTCCAGGCGATGCTCCAGCGCGGCGACATCACCCGCACCGGCGACCACCTCGACCGCCTCGGCATCCAACTCCCCGACGGCCAGCAGTCCTGGTACGGCCGCCACGTCGCCAAGGCCCACCGCGCCACCACCGGTCGCGACGCTTACAAGGCCTGGGTCCAGCACCGCACCACCGGCCGCTGGATCGCCGTGTACGTCTACACCCCCGACGCCCAGGCCCTGACCGCCGGCCTCTGGTCCTACAAGGGCACCCGGCCGTACGCCGCTGAGCTGTCCACGGAGGCCGCCTGATGCCCGCCACCGGTGACCTGCTCAGCCGGATCTCCGCCGACATCCTGACCGGCTGCCCGCACGACGGCGCCGACGAGGCCGAGTGCTGGGAGTGCCAGGACCAGCGCGCTGCTGACGCCGCCGAGTACCGCGCCTACGCCTACCACTGACCCGTCGCCACCTGCGACAGCTAGGAGCCATCACCGATGACCAGCACCAACCGCGCCGACTTCTTCAAGCCCGGCACTACCTACCACATCAACCCCAACGGCACCGCCCCCGAAATCCGCGCCGAGTTCATCTGCCACGGCGTCGGCACCAACCCGCGCAACGGCGAGAAGCGCGCCTTCGGCTTCTACCGCGTTGGCGCCTTCGACGACTGGTTCTCCACCGCGCTGCGGCCCGAGCAGTGGACGGACCACGACTGGTGGCGGCTGTGCACCGACCCGCAGTGCGCCAAGCACGCCGGTTTCTCGGACGAGGCCTAACACACGCCCAGCTCGGTGGCCCGCGAGTGCCGGCCACCGAGCCCGCCAACCACCCACCCGCATCCCCGGAGCACACCACCATGACCACCACCCCGCCCGACTGGGCCCGGACGGCAGCCGCCAACGTCAGCCGACACGCCGTCATGGCCCTCGTCCGCACCGCCGCCGCCTGCATGGCCGGCTGGTCCCTCTACGCCGTCGCCCGCCACTACCACGTGCCCCGCGAACTGGCCCTCGCCGCCGGCCTCGTCTTCGACGGCATCGCCTACCTCTGCCTCCGGTCCGCCAGCGACGCCATCCGAGCCGGACGCTCCGCCGCCCCCAGCATCCTCGCCACCCTCGGCATGGGCGCCACCAGCGTGTACCTCAACCTGGTCCACGCCGACATCACCAACGGCGGCCACCCCGCCCAGGTCCTCTACGCCTCCCCGGCCGTCGGCCTCCTCATCGTCTCCGCCCTCGCCTGGAACGCCGACCGGGCCACCGCGCGAGCCGAACGAGGCGAGTCCGCATTCCGGCCCCCCGCCTTCGGGCTCTGGGGCTGGCTCCTCGCCCACAACGAGGCCGCCACCGCCGTCCGTGAGCGTGCAGTCGGCCACGTGACCAGCGGCGCATCCGCCACGCATCAGCCCACACCCGCCATCGGACGCCGCAACCACCGGGCCGTCCTGCGCGAGCGCTTCGCCGCCATGGACCCGGCCGACGCCGTCGAGATCGCCGCCGCCTCCCACCCCAACATGAGCCCTGCCGAGCTCGCCGAGATGCTCGCCACCTACGGCATCACCGTCAGCACCCTCGACGTCGCGCTCATCCTCGGCGAGGCCGCCGTCCCCACCATCACACTCGACCGCGTCCCCCAGCCGGCCGCCGCTCCCGCCCCTGCGATCGGCGCCCAGATGCGACCGAATGCGGCACCGAATGCGCCCCAGGTCACGGGCATGACCAAGGCCGACGCCATTGTCGCCATGGCCCAGCACTTCGGCGGACTCAAAACCCCGGCCGAACCCATCGCCATCGCCCTCGCCAAGCAGGACATTACGGTCGACCTGGCATACATCCGGCATCGGCTCTCCAAGGCCCGCAGGGACGAGCAGAAGACTGTCGAGGAACAGGCCTCGCTTGCCCAGCAGCAGGAGCGCTCCTCCGGCACCGGGTTCTACCCGTGACTGCCGTGCTCTGGTGGGCGGTCCCCGCCGCCTTCGTCATCGGCTACCTGGCCGGGTGCTTCCTCAGCCGCCGCGCCCAGCGTGTGATCGCCGCCATCGCGCTCAGCCCCCTTGCCCTCGTACTCCTCTACACCCTCCTCTGGAGCTAGCCATGGGCCTCTGGTCCGTGCTCACCGGCGGCAAGCCCGCCGCCCCGACCGGCCGTACCCCGCGCGAGCAGGCGCGCCGTGCCGCCGAGATCCACCGCATCGACGCTGGCACCACCGCCTGGCTCCGCCGCGGCGGCATCGGTCCCCGGAAGGACCGCTGACCATGACCATCCCCCCGCCCCCCGACCAGCCGCCCACCGCCGGCATGCCCCAGCCCGAGTCCGAGTCCCGTGGCACGTGGTGGAGCAAGAACGGCCCGTGGAGCCAGCCCAAGCCCAAGCCCACCAACCTTCGCAAGACCGAGTCCACCGATACCGCCGAGGACCAGGCCGACACCGAGGAAACAGGGGAGACCAACGACTCCCAGCGCATCTGGGTGTCCGAGTTCGCCGACCAGCTCGCCGCCCGGCTCGGCACCCGAATCGGCACGATCCTCACCGAGACCCCGGACGAGCGCGCCGAGCGCGAGCGCACCGAACACGAGGCAACCTTCGAGGCCAAGGGCGAAACCGAACAGCAGCGCCGCCGACGTCACCGGCGCGAGGCCATCGTCCGCCGCCAACGCGCCTCCATCCTGTGGCGCCAGGACGACGCCGAACGCCGCCGCCGCTTCCGCCGCTGGTGCATCCTCACCGCCGCATCCGCCGCATCCGGCTACCTCCTGCACCTGCCCCAGCTCCTCACCGCCGTACCACTGCCCGTCGGCGTCGGCGCCGTGATCCTCGGCTGGGCATTCGACCGCAAGATGCGTGGCGGCGGCCACGTCCGCGTCACCCAGGTCCGCGGGCCCGCCGTCATCTACCTCTGCGCGGTCCGCATCCCCCTCGCCTCCGCCCTCATCGCTGTCCTCGGCCTCACCCCGCTCTTCGCCCTCACCCACCACTGACCAGGAGACCTCCCATGCTCGGCACCTTCGGCACCGGCGGCATCCTCATCGTCGTCATCCTCCTTCTCATCGCCCACAAGCGCGGCGGCGGCAAGTTCCAGCCCGTCAAGTCCCACCATGTCTTCTACTGGGGCGCAGTCATCGGACTCACCGCAGCCAGCGCGGGAACCGCCATCCAGAAAATCGGCCTGGTCGGCACCGAATTCTCCAACGCGCTCACCAAGCAGTCCGAGACGTTCGGCAACGTCGGCCCGGCGGCTGTTGCCGCAGCCATCGTTGTCATCGCCTTTTGCTTCAAGGCCAGCTTCCCCAAGGACTTGCTGTGCGGGATCGCCGCCCCCGGGATCCTCAGCGCCGCGGCCAACTTCTGGGCCGTCCCCGTGGGCATCTTCACCTCCCTCCTGCACACCGTGGCCAGCTGATGACCTACCTCGAAGACGCCCTCACCCTCCACGCCGAGACCCTGGCCGCGTGGAACGAAGCCCGCACTGCGGCCCGCAAGATCAAGGACCCCGCCGAGCGTGCCGCCGCCCTTGAGGTCCTCAAGGGGAAGCGACCCGTCCACCCCTACTTCGGCGGCCTCTCCCTCACCGCCCTGCGCCAGGGCAACCACCGCCTGCTCGCCCCGATCCGGGCCCGCCACGCCGACGCCAAGGCCGAGCACGCTGAGACCTTCAACGCGTGGAAAGAGCGACGCACCAAGGCCTTGGAGATCAAGGACCCCGCCGAGCGTGCCAAGACCCTCGAAGCCCTCAAGGGCGAGCGGCCCACCCACCCCCGCACGGTCATGATCGGATGCGCGGTCGTCTCCGCCGCCCTGCTGGCCGGCATCCCCGCCGTCCGCCACTACGCCCCGGTCTCCATCACCACCGGCCTCACCCTGTGGATGATCACCGCCCTGGTCCTCGGCCAGAAGCGCCCCGACCACACACAGCAACCGCCCGCCGAGCAAACCCGAAAGAGCACCCCCGAGGCCGACGGCCGGGAGCCCGACGAGGAGCCCGAGGAGGATGCCGAGGAGGAGCCCTCGCCGACCGAACCGACCCCCGCCGAAGCCCGCCACGTGGTGGCCGTCCTGGGGGCCGACGGCACCCACGTCGCCCGCACCATCGTGGCCGCCCGCCTCGCCGCCGCACACCCCCTCTGGAAGCCGTCCGCAAAGGCCGTCACCGCCCTCCTCACCCAGGCCGGCGTGCGGGTCCGCGACGGGGTCAGGGTGGACGGCGTCAGCGTGCCCGGCATCCACCACGACGACGTGCCCCCGCTCCCCTCCTCCACGACCTCCACCCGTGGTCCCGGCGTTGTTGCAGGTCAGAGCGACAACAACAACCACAACAACGCCGAAGAGCGGCCCACCCGAGAGGGGTTCGTCATGCGCGCCGACCCCGACGATCCGGCCCGGACGATCATCGTCAGCCGCGCCGCCACCGCCTGATCCATCGACACGAGAGGCACCGCCATGACCACCTACCAGTGGCCGAACAAGATCGTCCCCGAGTTCACGCTGGAGGAGCTGACCGCAGCTCTCCAGGCCGCCGAGAAGGGCGACCAGCAGATGAACCCCGCCGTGGTCGAGAGCTGCCGCCGCGAGTGGGAGCGCCGCCACGGCCTCTCCTCCGAAGACTGACCCCGGCCACATCCAGAGAGGACCGCCATGACCACCGCTGAGCAGCTTGCCGCCGCCGAGGGCCGTCTCACCGAGCTGCAGCTCCGCTTCGTCGCAGTCGCCTGGGACGCCGACGAGCGCGGCCGGGTCTACACCGCGATCTGCGAGACCCGCCGCGAGATCGACCGCCTGACCAGCCTCCAGCCGACCGCCTGACCCCCACCAAAACCAACGGAGAACCAGCGATGAGCACGCCCATGACCCGCGAACAGATGATCTCTACCCTGCAGCAGGCGGTCGGCCTGAGCGCCGACACCGCCGCCCGGATCGCCGACATCGGCCTCACCACCGACACCTGGCAGGGACTCGCCGCAGCCATCGCCGCCGGCGTCGCCCGCGGGGAGGCCTGGGCCCTGGAGGCCACCTGGCCCGACGTGGCGAAGATCGGCCGCCACTGAACTCGCCCCGGGGCGGCCGCACAGCCGGCAAGCAGACCGACCGCCCCGGGCCCTCCACCACCCACCAACGAGCAGGGAGACCCACATCATGGCCTACGCCAACGGCACCGACCAGCAGCCCGAGCCGATCGTGGTCGAGCGCGGCCCCGGCATCAGCGTCGAGTGGCCCCAGCCCACCCCGCAGCCTCAGCCCGAGAAGTAGCCACCACCCACCCCGCCCGCCCGCCCCGGTACTACCCGAGGCGGGCGGCCGCACGAGAGGATGAACCATGAGCACCGAGTACGACGCCAGCGTCGACGCCGCGGCAGCCCTACTCCTGGCCGCCATCACCATGCGCGACCTGGCCAACGCCATGGCACCCCAGGTGTACGCCGCCATGCCCGACGACATCCGCCACCGAGTCGACACCCCCAACTACATGTCCGCATTCGATGCACTGCCCCAGGACCTTAAGCAGGCCGCCCGCCTGATCGTGGACGGCAACCCGGACATCCGCAGGGCCCGCCGCATCGACGCAGGAGAGCTCGCATGAACCGCACCCGCCCGGATTGGCGTGCCTCCCGGATCGGTCATCTCATCGGGGTCCACTCGCCGTCAGCCCTTTACACCGGCCGGTGCTGGTGCCAGCAGAGGCGGCGAAGGCCTGCCTCCTCGACGGCCACTGGCTCCGGCCGGGACGGTCAGCTGGTTCGAGTGCGGCATGGCGAGTACGAGGCGGGACGATGACAGCCGACCTGCTGCAGTTCCTCGCCGCCCGGCTCGACGAGGACACGGCGAAAGCCGTCCCCAACCTGGCCACGCGCGGCCTCGGGGACGAGGGAACGTACCCGGACTACCGGGCGCTGTCGACCAGCGACACGGACGCCGCAGATGCCTACCTCAGAACGTTCAACCCGCGGCGCATCCTGGCCGAGGTCGACGCCAAGCGGCGCATCATCGCCGAACACCCGTGGCGGCGAGAGCCGGACTGGCCGTCGGGTCGACAGTGCAGGCAGTGCGCCACCGAGTACCCGTGCACCACGCTCCGCCTGCTCGTTCTGCCCTACGCCGGTCACTGCGACTACCGGCCCGAATGGGCACCCAGCGTCTGACCGCGCCACTACGATGTGGCCATCATCAGCCCTGGTGGGTCCCGCATCCGATACGACTCCAGGAGCCTGGCATGCCCACCATCCACCTCATCTCCGCCGCCCCCGGTGACCACGTCCCCGGCCACGAACTGGCCAGCCCGGACTGTCCGGAGTACCTCGGCCTGCTCGAACGACCCGACGTCCAGGCGTGGATGGACACCATCGGCTACGGCCCGGAGGCCGAGGACGAGCTGATCTACCTGGTGACCGACGACGACGACCTGGATGCCATCCCCGCCGGCTTTGAGCACCTCACCATCGAGCTCTGACGAGGCGCCGGGGATGCCGCTTGCGCTTGATCGCCGCCCGTCGTAACCTCGCTTGCAGCAGGTAGCCCCTGCCCAGAAACGCCCCGAAGGCCCCGCAGACCAACGTCGCGGGGCCTTCGTGCTGCCCGGGGAGGTGCCGTGCCGGTCTACCCCAACCCGCCACTCCACCTGATCCGACCGGACGACATCGCCGACCGAGCCGGCACCGCCGCCGCCTTCGGCGTCGACGAGGTCACCATCAAGCGGTGGGTCCACCTGGGACTCGTCGAGGCGCTTCCGATCCCCGACGGTCCCCTGCTCTACCACCTGCCCACCGTTGCCCGCGCCGAGCTGTCCACCTGGCGCAACGGCGCCGACCGGGCTATCCGCGGTGGACGCCCACCCGGCTGGCGGGTCGGCCAAGCCGCCGCCTAACCCCAGAGGAGCCGACGTGCAACCCAGCATCGGTCGCATCGTCCACTACCACTCCCACGGCAGCCCCGTGCAGCCCGACGGCACCCAGCGGTACACCTCGAAGCCCCGCGCCGCGATCGTCACCGCCGTACCCGAGTACCTGGAAGCTGAGCCGTACGACGGCTGCCCCAACGACGGCACACACCTGCCCGTCGTCGTCAGCGTGGCCGTACTCAACCCCACCGGCATGTTCTTCGACGAGAGCGTTTCGTACGCCGAAGAGCCCACCCCGGGCTGCTGGTCCTGGCCCCCGCGCACCTGACCTGAGGAGGTGCCCGTGCCTGGACGCCAACTTGGCCCTGTCACCGACGAGGACCGCGCCGAGATCCTCCGCCTCCACGGCGAAGGCCTCAGCCGCAACGAGATCATGCGGCGCGTCGACCGATCCGCCCGCGTCGTTACCGAGACCGTCCACAACGCCGGCCTCGGCTTCGAACGCTCGGGCCAGGTACAGGTGGCCACCGAGGCCCGCCGTATCGATCTCGAAGCCCGACGCGTCGACCTCGCCCACCAGCTCCACGAGGACGCCGAACGACTCCGCGCCCAACTCTGGGAACCCGCCACCGTGTACGCCTTCGGCGGCAAGGACAACGAGTACAACGACCACGAGCTGCCCGAACCGCCTCCGGCAGACAAGAAGGCCCTGCTCGGCGCCGCCGGCATGGCCATTGACCGCTCGCTCAAGCTCGTGCCCCCGAAGACCGGTGCCGGCGCCGACGAGGCCCTGTCCATGCTCGGCGCCCTCGCGGCCGGCATCGCGCGCTACGCGGAGGAGGACACCGGCGAGGAGGGCTGATGCTCGACCAGCTCCCCCTCTCTCGCAAGCAACTCTGCTCGATCGCGCAGGCCACAGCCCGCATCAACATCTGGTCGGGTGCGATCCGCTCCGGCAAGACCATCGCCAGCCTGCTGGCGTTCCTGATCGCGATCTCGACCGCGCCCACCGCGGGCCTGATCGTGATCGTCGGCAGGAGCTTGCAGACGATCGAGCGCAACGTTCTCGACCCGCTGCAGACGATCGAGCTGTTCGGCCCGCTCGCCCGCCAGGTCCACCACACCCGCGGCGCGACCACTGCGACGATCCTCGGCCGCACGATCCACTTGATCGGTGCAGCCGACGCCCGCGCCGAGGGCCGCCTGCGCGGCCTCACCGCCTCACTCGCCTACGTGGACGAGGCGACGCTGCTGCCTGAAGGGTTCTGGAACCAGCTCCTCGGCCGCCTCAGCGTCCCGGGCGCCAGGCTGTTCGCCACCACGAACCCGGACTCCCCAGCTCACTGGCTGAAGCGAAAGTTCCTCGACCGGACCAACCAACTGGACCTGCGGTCGTGGCACTTCACGCTCAACGACAACCCGAGCCTGGCACCGGCCTACGTCGCAGCGCTCAAGGCGGAGTACGTCGGTCTCTGGTACCGACGCATGATCGACGGCGCATGGGTCGCCGCCGAAGGCGCCGTCTACGACATGTGGGACCCGGAGAACCACGTCGTGGCAGCCGACCGGGTGCCCGCGATACAGCGCCTACTTGCACTCGGCGTCGACTACGGCACCACCAACCCGTCCACCGGGCTGCTGCTCGGCCTCGGGACGGACCGGCGCCTGTACCTGGTGGACGAGTGGCGCCACGACCCGCAGCAGGGCCACCAACGGCTGACCGACGGGCAGCTGTCTGCGTCGCTGCGACGGTGGATGGCCGACCAGCGCCATGCACCGGAGTGGGTGGTCGTCGACCCGGCAGCGGCCTCGTTCCGCGTGCAGCTCCACCAGGACGGCGTGACCGCGCAGGAAGCCGATAACGACGTGAGCCGCGGCATCAGCCTGTTGGCCACGCTCCTTGCCCAGGGGCAGCTCATGGTGTCCGACCGCTGCCAGGGGTTCATCAACGAAGCCCCCGGCTACTCATGGGACCCGAAGGCGACCGAGGACGGCAAGGACCGGCCGATCAAGGTTGCCGACCACTCCTTGGATGGTGGCCGGTACGCCATCACCACCACCGAGGCGCTGTGGCGCCCCCACCTGATCACACCGCTGGAGATGGCGGCCTGACCTTCGAGGAGGTGTCCCGGTGCCTCTGCCGGACGAGGACAAGGCGTGGCCGCCGAAACGCATCACCACTGCTCTGAAGGCGATCAACGAGTGGGACACGTGGTGGTCCGGCGACCCGCAGCGGCTCACCGCCCTCTACGGCGGCGGCGGCACCTACGGCATGCCCGACCCGAAGGCCAGCCAGTACCGGGGCGGGATGATGGGCCGAATCTCCCGCTGGTGGTGGGGCACCCCGCCCGCCCCCGGCGAGCTCCGCTCCCACACCCACATCCCGATCGCCGGCGACATCTGCTCCGCCTCGGCGAACCTGCTGTTCAGCGAGCCGCCCAGGATCAGCGTCGTCGACTCCGACGTCACACAGCAGCGCCTGGACGCGGTGTGCGGCGACCGCTTCCACGCAACGCTCCTGCGCGCCGCCGAACTCGCCGCAGCCCTTGGCGGGGTGTACCTGCGCCCGGTCGCCGACACCACCCTCGCCGACGCCCCATGGCTGGACATCGTCCACCCCGACAGGGCCTGGCCCGAGTTCACCTGGGGTCGGCTCTCCGCCGTCACGTTCTGGCGGGTCGTCGAGTGCGAAGACGGCCAGGTCTGGCGCCACCTTGAACGCCACGAGCCCGGCGCCATCCTCCACGGCCTCTACCAGGGCACCGACGACCGCCTCGGCCACCCCGTGCCGCTGGAGGACCAGGAGGAGACCGCCCCACTCGCAGCCAAGGTCGACAGCGAGGGCCGGATCCTGACCGCCTACCCGCGGCTCGGCGTCGCCTACGTCCCCAACCAGCCCACCCGCAAGTGGCGGTCCCTGCCGCTGCTGTGCGACCTCGGCCGATCCGACCTCGACGGCATCGAGAACCTGATGGACGACCTCGACCAGGCCCACGCCTCCTGGATGCGTGACCTGCGCCTCGGTGTCGGCCGGGTTGTTGTTCCGAACGCCATGATGCAGTCCCTCGGCCCGGGCCGAGGAGGCTACTGGAACCCGGCCCAGGAGATGTACACCGGCCTGGACATGCTCACCAAACCCGGCGAGAGTCCGCTGACCCTGGTCCAGTTCGACATCCGGGTGCAGGAGCACAAGGACACCTGCGACGACCTGGTCAAGAAGATCGTTCGCAGCGCGGGCTACTCAGAGCAGACGTTCGGCTCGGACGGCGAGGTCGCGGTTACGGCGACCGAGGTCAACGCCAAGGGCCAGCGCTCGGAGACGACCCGCGGGAACAAGATCCTCGCGTGGCGGCCGGGCCTCGGCGACGTCATCCAGGCCCTGCTCGCCATGGACGCCGACCTGTACCGCTCCGGCGCGGACTGGCGCCAGCGTCCGCTCGTGGAGTTCGAGGACGGCATCCAGGAGGACTCCCTCACCCTGGCCAACACCACCGAGGTCCTCACCCGGGCCCAGGCCGCGAGCACCGAGACCAAGGTCCGCTACATGCACCCCGACTGGGACGACGAGCGCGTGACCCGCGAGGTCGCGGCGATCCACGCCGAGACCGGGCAAGCCGTGCCCGACCCGATGCAGACCGGCCTCATCCCCTAGGAGGTGGGCCGTGCCCGTGTCCCCGGACATGGCCGAGGACCTCGCCCGCACCGTCGGCTCCCTGTACGAGCAGGCCGAACTCGCCCTGCTGGAGCGCCTGCGGGCCGACCTCGCGGCCGGCATCGACAGCCCGATGTGGGTGAACCAGAAGTTGGCCGGCCTCGGAGATTTCCAGCAGGGCATCCGCGCCCTGCTCGACGGTCTGCAGATTGACACCGACGGCGCCCTGCGGGAGGCCGTCTCCCAGGCGTACGAGCGCGGCCAGCAGGCCGCGGTTGCCGAGCTCGGCGCCCTGCCGGTCGGGCAGGCCGCTGCGGCGGCCGAGGCCCTGCCAGGTGCCGCTGTGGTGGACCGTCTCGCTGCCGCAGTCATCGGCGACACCGGGCCGGTGTACCAGCGGGTGCTGCGGGTCAGCGTGGACGTGTACCGGCAGACCGTGGCCGAGGCCGCCGCCTCCGCGCTCACGGGCGCCGAGACCCGTCGGCAGGCTGCTGCCCGGGCCCTCGTCCGCTTCGCCCAGCGAGGCGTGACCGGGTTCGTCGACAAGGCGGGCCGCTCCTGGGACATGGCCTCCTACGCCGAGATGGCGACCCGTTCGGCCGTCGGCAAGGCGGCCGTCCAGGCCCACACCGACCGGCTGCAGGCCGCCGGCCTCGACCTGGTCGTCGTGTCCGACAGCCCGGAGGAGTGCCCGCTCTGCCGCCCGTGGGAACGCAAGATCCTCTCGATCGGCGACTCGGGGGCCCGGACCGTCGAGATGCAGCATGCCACCGCCGACGACCGCACGGTGACCGTCCACATCGCCGGCTCCCTCGGCGACGCCCGCGCGGCCGGCCTGCAACACCCCAACTGCCGCCACAGGGTCAGCGCCTACCTGCCCGGCGTCACCCAGCGCCCGCCCGTCCAGGAGGACCGTGCGAGCTACGAGCAGACCCAGCAGCAGCGCTACCTGGAACGGCAGATCCGCACCTGGAAACGCAGGGCTGCCGCAGCGATGGACGACGACCAGCGCAAGGCCGCGAACGCCAAGGTCCGCGACTACCAGGGCCGGGTGCGGGACCTGCTCGCCGAGACCGACGGCCTGCCCCGCAAGAGCCACCGCGAACAACTCTCCTCCGCCCGCTGAAAACTTCCGGCCGCCGGGTGCAGCCGGGCGAACCACCAGGCCCGCCGGGAGCGGGCCCCCCAGGCCGGCCAGGAGTCGGCCCCGACGCGCCCCAGGAGGGCACGATGCGACGTTCCACCCTGCCCCGCACCGGCTGGGCCCACCCCTACGGCCACGCCCCTTTCTCCCCGTTCCTCTACGCGGACGGAGGGGACGGCGGCGACTCCGGCTCCAACGGCGACGCCACCGGCGGTGAGACTGCCGGCGGATCCGACGCTGGCGACAGCGGGACCGAGAGTGGCGGCACGGACGGCGCCGACGACAGCGCGAAGCCGAAGCCGACTGCGGGTGGCGACCAGGCGGCGGAGATCGCCCGACTCACCAAAGAACTCGCCGCGGCCCGGTCCGAGGCCGGCAAGGAGCGCACCACCGCCAAGGAGACCGCGGCCCAGGAGGCCCGGAACGCCCTGGTGCAGGACCTCGGCAAGGCCCTCGGCCTGGTCAAGGACGAGAAGGACATCCCGCCGGACCCCGCGAAGCTGACCGCCGAGATCGAGCGGGCCACCGCAGCACACCGCGAGACCAGCATCGAGCTGGCCGTATTCAAGGGCGCGGCCAAGGCTGGCGCCGATCCGGGCGCGCTCACCGACAGCAGGGCATTCATGGCCAGCCTCGGCAAGCTCGACCCCGGTGCGGACGACTTCGCGGCCAAGGTCGGCAAGGCCATCGAGAAGGCCATCGTCGACAACCCCAAGCTCGCCGCCACCGCAGCCCGCACCGACTCCGGCTCCACCGACTTCAACGGCTCCGCAGGCGACAAGCCCGACGGCGGACCCCAGACCATCGACGACATCCGAGCGGCGCGCCGCAAGCGCCGCGCCGGGTAAGGAGACACCGACCCCATGGCCAACAACTTCCTGACCGCGCAGGTCATCGCCGACCAGGCCCTGGCCACCCTCTACGAGACCACCGTCATGGCAAGCCTCGTCCACCGCGACTACGAGCCGGAGTTCGCCCGCAAGATCGGCGACGCGATCACCATCCGCAAGCCCGCAGTGTTCACGGCGAACGAGTACAACCGGGCCTCCGGCATCACGGTACAGACCGCCACCGAGTCCTCGGTGAACATGACGCTCAACCACTTCGCCGACGTCTCCTTCGCGGTCACCAGCGAGGAAATGTCGCTGAAGATCCAGAACTTCGACGCCCAGCTCCTCACCCCGGCCATGGAGGCGATCGCCCAGAAGATCGACTCCGACGTGCTCCTGCTGCGCAACGACATCACCGCCGAGGTCGGCCACGCCACCCCGAACGCCGCAGGTGAGGACTACAACGGCTACAGCGGCGACTACCCGTGGTCGGACTCCCGCGTTCTGATTCAGGCTGGCTCTGTCCTCGACCTCGCCAGGGTCCCCGCCACCGAGCGCCGGGTCGTCATGGGCCCGACCACCAAGGCCCGCTGGACCGCCGAGAAGGTGTGGCGGCAGGCCAACAAGCGCGGATCCACCGAGGGTCTGCTGGAGGCCTCGCTCGGCGACCGCGTCTCCGGGTTCGACCCGTACTGGACCCAGCACGTGGGCCAGCCCGGCGCCCCGGCCAGCGGCCAGCCGACCACCGAGGAGAACCTGGCCTTCCACAAGACGGCGTTCGCCCTCGCGTTCCGCCCGCTGGACCTGCCGAAGGGCGCTCTCGACGCCGCGGTCGTCAACTACAAGGGCTACGCGCTGCGCGTGGTCTACGACTACGACGTCGACAAGAAGCAGACCGTCGTGTCGATCGACTGCCTCTACGGCACCAAGACGTTGGACCCGAACCGGGCCGTCCTGATCAAGGGCGCCGACACCCCGTGACCACCGCCCGCCCGCTGACCGGCGGGCGGCCTCCTATCCACCCGAAGGGAGCCCGGCATGGGCTACAAAGTCCACACGGTCGACGGCAAGGCTGGCGAGGTCGACCTCACCGCGAACCGCACCTACTCCAAGTCGGTCCGCGTCGCCGCGGGCACCGCCGGCACCTACCAGCTGGTCAAGGTCCCCGCGGACGCGGTGATCATCGCGGTGCGCGCGTTCCGGGCCGGCGGCACCGGAGGAACCGTTCAGGTCAAGAACGGCAGCTCCGACGTCCTCGCCTCGGTCCTGACCACCAGCACCGACGCCTGGGCGGGCAGTACGACCGTGCAGAACGCAACCTGCGCTGCCGGCGCCAACATCTCCGTCGTTCTGGCCTCCCCGGCCGGCACCCCCACTGAGGTCCTCGTCCAGGTGGACTTCCGGACGGCGGTCCCGGCGTGAGCGAGTACGCGTACTGGAACCAGAACACTGGCCAGGTCGTGCGCTCGGCCGAGCCGCGTCTGCGGCTGGAGCGGCTGGACGTGTGGCACCCGATGGACCCGGCGGTTCGGGACGAGGACGCCCCGGCGCCGGTCCTCGACAGCGTGCTGCGGCCCGGTATCCTCCCCGTGATCCCGCCGCCTCCCGCCGCACAGTCCGACCCCGAGCTGCCGGCCAAGACGGCGCGTACCAAGCCCGTCAGCAAGGGAGCGGCCGATGCCCAGGACTGACCTGCCGGCCGCGCAGCAGGTGAACGCGTCCACGCCAATCGCCGCGCTCAACCTGGCCGCTGTCGACGGCACCAACGGCAACCAGTGGACCTACAAGGGCGACCAGCTCCTCGTGGTCCGCAATGGCGGCGCCAGCTCCATCACCGCCACCATCAAGAGCGCGACGACCGTGGACGGCCTGGTCGTCCCGGACCGCACCGTCACCATCGCGGCCAGCGCGACCGCCGTCATCCTCGAAGCCCAGGTTGCCAGGCAGCTCGCCAACGGCAAGATCTACATCGACTGGTCGGCCGCCGCCTCGGTGACCGCCGGCCTGATCGACCCCGCGTAGGCGTAGGGAGCCGACCGTGACCCGCGTCTACGCCACCGTCAGCGACTACCAGGCCATCACCGGGCAGGCACCCGGAGTCGACACCGAGCGACTGCTGGCCGACGCCTCCGAGATGCTCGACGCCACGGTGCTCCGGACCGCCTGGTACCAGGTCAACAGCGCGGGCATGCCGACCGACCCGGTCGTCGTCGAGGCGTTCCGCCGGGCGACCTGCCGCCAGGTCGCCTGGTGGGGCCTGGTCGGGGACTCGACTGGTGCGACCGGTGCGGGATGGGGCAGCGTCTCCATCGGGTCCGTGTCCCTCGGCCGCGGCGCGGGCTCCAGCGGCCTGCCGGACGGCTCCGACTCGGCAGCCCGCCAGGTCGCCCCCCAGGCCTGGGACGCTCTGCGCTCGCCCGATCTGGCCCCGGAGCGGCTGCTGTTCGGGTCGGTGCTCGCCCCGTGAGCGGCCTGCCCGGCTGGCTGCTGCAGCACACGGTCACCGTCGAGCCGTACGAGGGCACCGGCGCGTACGGCCACGTCTACGGGCCACTCGCGGCGGTGCGGTGCTTCCTCGACGAGCAGACCCGCACCGTCCGCACCCCGGCCGGAGACCAGACCACCAGCAGTGGTACCGCCTACGCCCCGCTGGCGACCGTCGCACCGCCGCTGTCCCGCGTCACCCTGCCCACCGGCCGCACCACCGTCGTCATCCAGGCCCTGCGCCGCGACGGCGGCACCTTCCCGGTGCCGTCCCACCTGGAGATCCAACTCGAATAGGGAGGCTGCCGTGGCCGGGCGCGTCCGTCTCACCCTCAACCTCGACCAGGTCACCAACGAGTTCCGGGCCGCCGCCGCCCAGGGCCTCATGGACGGCATGGAACACGTCCTCGCCCAGTCCACCACACTGGTGCCTCTCGACGAGGGACCGCTCCAGCACTCCGGTACTGCCTCCATCGACCCGTCCTCACTGCGGGGCGCCGTCTCCTACGACACCCCGTACTCGGTCCGCCAGCACGAGGACATGACCATCCGGCACGCCTCCGGCCGGCAGGCCAAGTTTCTGGAACAGCCCCTCAACAGCGAGAGCGGGACGGTGTGGGAGCTGGTGGCGGCCCGCATCCGGCGGGGGCTGCGCTCGTGACCGGCCCGCCGACCACCACGGACCTGATCGAGGGCTTCGCCGTGATGCTGGCCGATGCCGGCCTCGGCACGTGGCGGCCCAGCGGCGTCTACACCGCGGCGGAGACCGGCATCACGGTGGCGATGATGCCGCCTGAGCCGGACCGGGCGATCTGCCTGACCCCGTACCCGGTGGCCGACGGGCCGATGACCGAGGCCGTGGTTGGCGTGCAGGTCCGCATGCGGGCCGGCCGGGACCCGCGCGCCGTCCTCGGCCTTGCCGACGGCGTGTTCGACCTGCTCCACAACCGCGCCCACGCGGTGGTCGGCGGCATCAAGTGCCCGCTGATCTGGCGCAACTCCCAGGCGTGGATCGGTGCCGACTCGCGGGACCGCATGGAGCTGACCGCGAACTACTACCTGAACGTCTCGCGCCCGGCGGGCGCGAACCTCGACCCCTAAGGAGACGGCCGTGGCCACGGACACCACCGCACTCGCCCGCCGCTGGCGGCTGGAACTCAACGCCGGTACGACCGCCGTGCCGGACTGGCAGCAGGTCTTCGGCATCTCGGAGTTCACCCCGAAGATGCCCCCGAACATCGAGGACAGCTCGACCTACGACTCCGTCGGGTGGAAGGAGAACACCAAGACGGGCCAGGAGTGGAGCATCGAGCTCACGATCAACCGCAAGATCGACGACACCGCCAAGGTGTACGTCCCCACGCACGAGCAGCTCCGCCTCGCCGCGTTCGCCTCCGGCAGCGCCTCCTACGTGCCGATCCGCTACATGGACCGCAACGGCCTGCCCGAGGCCTACCAGGGCCGCGCCCTGGTCACCTGGGAGCCGCAGGGCGGCGCCTACACCGACCTCGACACCGTCAAGATCACGTTGACCGGCGACGGCCCGCTCGTCCCGATCACGAACCCGCTCGCCTGATGGCCCGCCAGTTCGCCGCACTGGATGCGGTACTCGACGACGCCATCGAACTGCCCGCCGGCCCGAACGGCGAGCTCTACCGCATCGAGGGGCCCTCGGCGGAGGACGGTCTGCGCATCGAGCGCATCATGACCCTCGCCACCCGCCTCGCTGCCGGAGGCGAGGCCTCCGAGTCCCAGGTGCTCGACGACGATGCCGAGCTCGACCTGTACAGGGCCGCTCTCGGCAACTCCTACGACCAGCTCCTCGCCGAGCTGTCGTGGCCCCGGTTCAAGCACGTCGCCATGACGGTGGTGTTCTGGATCACCGCTGACACCGCCACCGCCGAGCGCTACTGGGCCAGCGGTGGCGACCCTTCTCGCCTGGCCCCGAACCGGGAGACCCGTCGCGCTGGCACCCGCTCCTCGGGTACGGCTGCGGCGAGCAGGACCCCGCGACGGGGCTCTACGAGTGGTACGAGCACCCGTACGGCCAAGGCCCGGGCCGCGAAGGCCTGACCTGGGGCGCCTTGTTGGAGCAGTGGCCGTTGCTCGAGGCAGATCTCCACCAGGTCTACGGCATCGACCTCAGCGCTCCCGACCTGCTCCGTGAGCGCTCCTGGCGCTGGCTGAAGGTCCGCATCCTCGGCCTGCTGAGTACCAAGTCCCGTACCCACCGGCACTTCTACCCGCCTCAAGAGGCTGGCTGACCTGCTCCGAGGGGAGGTGCCCTGTGGCACTGACCGTCGGAGAGCTCGTCGGCTACGCAGACCTCGACGAATCCCGGTTCGAGGCCGGCGTGCAGCGAGTCGGCCGCAGCATGACCGCGCTGGCAGACGAGGTCGAGCAGGAAGCCGCCCAGGCCGGGCAGGACGGTGGCGAGGCACTCGGCGAGAACCTCGCCACCGAGGCCGAGCAGGGAGCCGAGAAGGCCGGCAGCCGCATCGGCACCGCACTCAAGGCCGTTGCGGTCACCGCCGCAGCAGTTGGCCTCGCGGCCGGCGCTGCCCTCATCAAGGGCGTCTCCGGTGCGATGGAGCAGGAGCAGGTTGCCGGGAAGTTGGGCGCCCAGCTCGGTGCGACGCCGGAAGTGGCCCGCCAGTACGGGCAGATCGCGGGCCGCATGTACGCGGATGCCGTCACCGAGGACGTCCAGGGCGCCGCCGATGCAGTGCGCTCGACCATGTCGGCCGGGCTGCTGCCGCCTGGCGCAACGAACGCCCAGATCCAGCAGATCGCCACCAAGGTCCACGACCTGGCAGACACCTTCGAGCTCGACTTGGGCCAGAGTGCCAATGCGGCTGGTCAGATGATCAAGACCGGGCTCGCCAAGGACGGCTCCGAGGCGTTGGACGTCATGACCCGCGGCATGCAGGTCATGGGCCCAAGGGCAGATGATCTTGCCGACACTTTTAATGAATATTCAACAATCTTCCGGCAGTTGGGCCTGTCAGCGACCCAAGCGACTGGGCTTCTGAGTCAGGGCATGGCTGCGGGCGCCCGTGACACGGACGTCGTCGCCGACAGCCTCAAGGAGCTCACGCTCATCACCCAGGGCGGCGGAGACGCCGTCAACGAGGCGTTCGCCAAAATCGGCCTCAGCGGCAGCGCGATGCAGAAGGCGTTCGTCGAAGGCGGCCCGGCCGCGGCCCAAGGCCTCGACACGCTGCTCGACCGGCTCCGCGCGATGACGGACCCGGTCGAGCGTCAGTCCGTCGCACTGACGCTGTTCGGTACCAAGTCGGAGGACGTCCAGCGCGCCCTCTACGCCCTCGACCCGTCCTCGGCGACAGCCGCACTCGGCGACGTCGGCGGAGCCGCCCAGCGCATGGGCGACTCCCTGCGCGACAACGCCTCCACCCGCATCGAGCAGTTCAAGCGCGGCATCGAGCAGGGCCTGACCAACGTCGTCGGCGGCACCATGCTGCCTCTCCTGGAGCGCGGTGCGTCCGCTCTTCAGGAGCGCTTCGGCCCCGCCCTCGAGCGAGCCGCATCATGGGCGCGCGACACCGCCCTGCCCGCAATCAAGGACTTCGCCAGCGGCGTCGCCAGCGAACTCGGCCCGGCACTCTCCTCCGGCGCGTCGTGGTTGGCCGACACCTTCGGCCCGGCCGTGAGCGCGGCGGGGCGGTTTGTCCGTGACGACCTGCTGCCCGCCGCGGCCCGCCTCGCGGGCATGCTGCGGGACGAGTTCGGCCCCGTCGTCTCCAGCACGGGCGCGTTCCTGCGCGACGACCTCGGGCCCGCCGTACTCAAAGTCGGCAGGTTCCTGAAGGACGAGGTCGGACCCGCGGTCAAGGACGTGGCCACCTGGCTGGCCCAGAACCTCATGCCCGCGGTGGCCGGTGCGGCGGGGTTCCTGACCGGGACCCTCGCGCCCGCGCTTGCCGACACGGCGCGGTGGTTGAACGACAACCGGGTAGCCGTCTCGATCGTCGCTGGTGTCATCACGGCCGCACTGCTGCCGGTCCTCCTGACCATGGCAGTGCGATACGCGCAGGCCGGCATCGCGGCTGGCGTTTCGGCAATGCAGCAGATTGTGGCGTGGGTGACCACTGGAACGGCGGCAGTCACCAACGGTGCGCTGTCGGTGGCCGCTTCGTACCGCACGGTTGCCGGGTGGGTTGCGGCTGGCGCCTCCGCGCTTGCCTCGGGTGCCCAGCAGGTGTGGGCATGGGTCACCTCCGGCGCGGCGGCGATCGTCAGCGGCGCCCAGCAGGTTGGTGCGTGGATCACCATCGGCGCCCGCATAGTCTGGGGCATGGCCCTCCAGGCCGCCGCCGTGGTTGAGATCGTGGCCGGCTGGGTTCTGATGGGTGCACAATCCCTGCTTCAGGCCGCCCGCATGGCCGCCGCGTGGGTGATCGCCATGGGCCCGCTCGGCTGGGTGATCGCCGCCGTCGTCGCCCTGGTCATCGCAGTCATCGCCAACTGGGACACGGTCAAGAACGCCACCGTCAGCGCCTGGAACTGGCTTAGCAACCTCGTCCTCGGCGTGGCCCGCTCAATCTCCAACTTCTTCTCCGGCTGGGACATCGGCGGCGTCCTGTCCCGAATCTGGTCCACCGTCTACGACGGCGCGGTCAGCGGATGGAACAACACCATCAACTGGATCAAGGGCGTCCCAGGTTGGATCAAGTCGGCCCTGGGCGACCTCGGCGGGCTGCTGGTCTCGGCCGGCGGTGACGTGGTCAGAGGCTTGTGGAACGGCATCTCGAACATGGGCTCTTGGTTGAAGGGTCAGCTGATCTCGTTCGCGAAGACCATGATCCCGGGGCCCATCGCCAAAGCGCTGGGCATCGAGTCGCCCTCCACGGTCATGCGTGACCAGGTTGGCCGCTGGATTCCCGCCGGCATCGTCGCTGGCATCGAGGCAGGCTCCGGCGAACTCGACGCCACGATGCGCTCCCTGGTCCAGCCTCCGCCCGTCCCGGCCATGGCCGGAGCCGCATTCGGCACTGGCGCCGAGGGGGGCTACAGCACGGCCGCGGCCGGCGGGTTCCACATCGCCAACTACTACGAGTCCGCCTCCGGCAGTGCCTCGGCCACGGCCGAGGAACTGCTGTGGCTGGCCAAGGGCAGGGGGTGAGGCTTCGTGCCGTCGGTGACCTGGCTCGGCTCCCAGCCCGGGCACGTACAGTACGGCGACCTCCTGCTCGGTCCCGGCACCGGCTGGAGCATGGTCGCCGACCCGCCGATCCAGGGCTGGGAGGAGACGGTGCCGATCGACTCCGGCACGGTCCTTCGCCCCCAGCAGCACGGTGCGTGGCCCGGCCGTCAACTCGGCCAGACCCGCACCGTGACGCTCAACCTGATCGGCCGGTGCGAACCGGGCCAGGCCTCGGCGGTGACGCGCGCTCTCGCGGCCAGGACACCGCCGGACGCCACCGATGAGGTTCCGCTGATCGTCCAGCTTGACGACATGCCACTGCTCTCGTGGGGCCGTGTCGTCCGCCGGTATGTGCCGCCGAGCACCGCGAGCCGCAACGGGCTGATCAAGGGTGCCTCATTGCAGATCGTGTGCACCGACCCGCGCCGGTACCAACTTGCCGAGCAGACCGCCAGTACTGCGCTACCGGCCGGCGAGGCCGGGCTGGCCTGGGGCAGTCCGACAGAGACCGGCCTTGACTGGGGCAGCCCCACGGAGACCGGTCTGGCCTGGGGGACCCCAGGGTCGACGGGGGACATCACCGCCGTCAATGCGGGCGACGCCCCGGTGCACCCCGTCATTGAGTTCAGGGGCCCGGTGACGACGCCGTCCATCACGGCCGGCGGCCTGCGGCTGGAGTACGACATCACGCTCGCCGCGGGTGACGTGCTGGTGGTGGACACGTGGGCGGGGACGGTCGATCTGGCCGGGCAGTCCCGCCTCGGCACCGCAACCCTCCGCAGCGTGCCCGAGGGCGCGTTCCTGCTGCCGTCCGGCTCCACCACCACGCTCTCGTTCCGGGCGAGTCCCGGTTCGACCGATCCCGCCGCGTCCGCCACCGTTCGTTGGCGGAGCGCCTACTGGTAGCCGAGGAGGCACCCCATGACCGTGCGCTCCGCATGGCTGCTCAACCCGGGTCAGACCAGGGAGGACACCCGCCTTGCGCCGGTGGGCACCTGGACGC
>NZ_JBHVJT010000018.1:54152-83783 GCF_042798815.1 Kitasatospora sp. NPDC057738
GGGTTGCCGTTGGGGAGCGGGGGAGGCCCCCAGGGCTTTTTTGCTCGGCGTGGTTCTCCACCCTGGTCAAAACGGGGGAGACCCCCCTCTTGGTGTGGGGGGCCCCTGCACCCCCCCCCCCCGCGACGACCACCCGCTCGGGTGTTGTGCCCGGCGGCAACCCGCTCGCCCTGACCGTCACCGGCATGACCGGCACGATCAGCATCGGCCGCGCCGTCGTCCAGGGCACCCCCGGCCAGGGCACCTACGACCTCGTCGTCACCGCCCCAGAGACCATCACCATCGCCAACGGGCATGCCTCCCAGACCCGCTACGACACGGTCTGGCTGGTTGCCTACGACAAGCTCTACGACACGAGCGGCCAGACGCTCGCCGCAGTCGTCTACCAGCAGGGCACCCCAGGCTCCGGGGTGCCGCCGACCGCGCCGACCACCGGCACCGCCTACATGCGGCTGTGGGACATTCAGGTCCCGTCCGGCGCCTCGGCGGGGTCGCCGCCGAACTGGGTCGGCGGTGGCCTGCTGACCGACCGCCGGGTCTTCAGCGTGTCGCTCGGTGGCATCCACCCCGGCTCCGACGCCGGCGCTGGCGCCTACGGCGGCCAGTACCGCGACAACGCGGCTACCGGCGCCATGGAGCGTTGGGACGGTACCAGTTGGGTTCCGTGGTCGTCCGCCCTTCGTGGGATCGCTCCAGGCACCCTCACCACTGGCTCCTACACCGGGCAGTGGCGCGACGGCGCGATCGGTCTGCAGCGCTGGTCCGGGTCGGCCTGGGGGCCGGGTCTGGGTGAGTGGCAGACGTACGTCCCGACGTGGACGGCATCCGTCACGGCTCCCGGTGTGGGTGGCGGGTCGCTGACCAGCCGGTGGTGTCGGGTCGGCCGGATGATCACCTGGGTGGGCAGCCTGATCCTCGGCGCGGGCAGCAACGGCGGCACGGGCCTGTGGTCGATGTCGTTGCCGGTGCAGGCCGCGAACACCGGTGTGCTGCAGACCGGCACGTGCGACTACGTGGCCGCTGGCGACAACGAATACCTGGGTCTGGTGCAGATCGGTCCCGGTGCGACCACTGCCGGGTTCGTCGTGAAAACCACGGCGAACGCCCAGTCCACAGGCGGTGTCTCGAACACCATTCCGGTGGCGGCCTCGGTCAACACCCGGCTGCACTGGGCGGTCACGTACGAGGCGGCGAGCTGAGTGGCCGTCTACGACCTGCTCGTCTGCGATCTGCGTACGGACCGGCTGCTCGATCGGCTGCCGGTGCAGGGCGTTTCGTACGACCTGTACATCGGCAAGACCGGTTCGTTCAGCGCGACGATCCCGATCCCGGACAGTGCGATGGCCCGCCGCGTGCGCACGCAGGTGCTGCCGGGCCGCACGATGCTCTACCTCACCCGCGACACCGAGATCGTGTGGGGCGGGATCCTGTGGACCCGAACCCCATCGAGGGACGCGTTCGGCTTCTGGAAGTGCGACCTTCAGGCCGCCGGCCTGGAGTCGGTCCTGCGCGCGCACCGCATGCTGACCGACACCCTGACCTCGACCGGCGTCGACCAGCTCGACATCGCCCGCCAGCTCGTCGCCTACGCCCAGTCCGCGCCCGGCGGGCACCTCGGGATCGAGATCGACTACTCGCAGACCAGCGGAATCACCCGTGATCGGGTCTACTCCCGCTACGACTTGCCCTGGCTCGGCGGCCTGATCGACCAACTTGCGGCCGTTCAGCAGGGCTTCGAATGGCTGATCCAGTGCTACCGGGACGACACCGGCGCCCGTCACCGGGCCCTGCGGCTGGGCTACCCGCGGCTGACTGTCGGCGGCGGCGATCTGGTGCTGTCGAGCCCTGGCCCGATCACCACGTACTCCCTGCCCGAGGACGCGACTCGGATGGCCAACGCCTGGCAGAGCCGAGGCGCCACGACCAACTCGAACCTCGCCGCCGAGAGCGTGCCTCTCATGTCCGGGCTGCTGACCAACCCGGACGACATCGCCGCCGGCTGGCCGCGGCTGGACGGCACGTCGGACTACAGCACGGTCACCACCCAGGACGTCCTGGACGACCACGCACGCGCCGACCTCGCCGCTGCCCGCCGTCCCACCCTCATCCCGTCGGTGGCCTACGCGAGTGCTGCGGTGGAACAGCCCCAGCTCGGCTCGTACGTGCGGATTCGGATCGTCGACACCTGGTACTACGACGGCCTGTCCGCCCGGTACCGGGTCGTGGGCCTCAAGGTCGCTCCCGAGGAGCGCGGGCGCGCCGAGTCCACTGAGCTCTACCTGGAGGCCGCCTGATGCCCGACATCCCCATGGACATCCTCGACCGGCTTCGTGCAGTCGAGGATCAGGTGCGCCAGATTGCCGGCCGGGCCCAGATGCGGCCGGCGCTTAACCAGATCTTGGCTGGTGACGTCACGGTTGGCCAGGGCGGTACGTTCAAGGTCAACACCAAGACGGGGACGGCCCAGTTCTACGTCGGCGTCGTGCTGCCGACCAACCCGGACGGCTCCGAGCAGCGAGGCCTGCTGGCGAACCGGCAGGACGGCACGCTCGCCCTCATGATCGGCAACCGCACCGGCAGCTCAGCCGATCCACAGGGCATCCTCATCAACGACGCGCGCGGGAACGCGCTCCTCGCCGAGGACGTCATTGGCGGCGGCCTCGCGTCCCCGCAGTTCGGGGCGGACGGCTGGTTCGGGGCCACCGAGTCTCCCCAGTACGGCACCGCCTCGGGGACGTTCACCACCTGCATGCGTCTGCCGTGGAAGCGCCACCACCCCGCGGTCGAGGCGCACTACCTGGTGAAAGCGGACCCAGGGGTTGCTGGAGAGATTCGCCTCGTCGACGGGGCCGGCGCTGTCGTGGCTACGGCGTCGGTTTCCAGCGGGTCGTTCACGTACAACGTCGTCTACGGGCCGGTGTCCGGGGGCTACTTGTCCACGCAGTACCTGCAGTGGCAGGCGCGCGTGACGAGTGGCACCGGGAACATCGCCGTCCGCGGGCTCAGCACGTTCGGCATCAACAGCTAGAGCGGCATGGCGGGGGTTCGGGTCGGCTGCGGGCCCGGGGTGGAGTACGGGCCGTGGTCGACCGTGCCGGAGCCGCCGTTGTCCTTGTTGTCGGGGTCGGCGGGCTTCGTTGCGGGCGGCGGAGTATCGGCGGCTGGCGGCTCGGGGGCGATCTGCTTCGGCTGCTGCTGCACGGGGGTCTCCTTCTTCTGGGTCGGCTTCGTCGCGGACGCTCCGGGGGTGGCCGTGCGCGGGGCCGCGGTTCCGGTCGTGGTCGGCGAGGCGGTCGGGGACGTGGGCGTCGACTCAGGCGAGGTCGTGGCCGTCGGCGTGGGGCTGGGCGAGGTAGTCGGGGTCGGGCTGACCTCGGCCGACACCTGCACTGGCGCCGGCTTGTCGCTGCTGGTGAGCGCTGCGGCAGTCGCGCTCCCACCTGCGATCACCACTACGGCGCCGATGATCGCCCACGTCTGACGCTTCAACATCCCTACCCCCTGGCGTGTTTGCGGTCCCTCGACCGTACCGGCCGCAGCGGACACACCACCATCACGGCGCTGTCACAGGCCGCCCGAACATCTACCGCCCCGAGCCCGTCCGGCCCGGGGCTTCTTCATGCCCAGGAGGCATCATGCGCGACGAGTTCGTAGCCCTTCTCGCCAGCCAGGAGGGCTACCACGAGGGCCGCGACAGCACCGGCTGGAACAACATGCAGAAGTTTTCGCCCGCCGTCCCCAGCCTGGAGTGGTCCCAGGGCCAGGCCTGGTGCGCCACCTTCACCGCCTGGGGCGCCACCCAGGCCGGCATGGCCGACCGGTGGCCGATCACCGCCTCCTGCTGGACCGCGGTGCAGTGGTGGCAGGACCACGGCCGGTGGACCGACTACCCGGTGCTCGGCGGGCCCTTCTACCTCGGCCGCGGAGGCGCGGACCACGTCGGCGTCGTCACCGGCTACGACGCGGACACGATCTGGACCATCGAGGGGAACACCAACGCGGGCGGGTCGCCGCAGGGTGACGGGGTGTACGCCCGCCAGCGCCCGCGCCGCGGCCCGGGCAGCCCGTACGGGTACGGCATACCCGACTACCCCGAGGGCACGGTCAGTGCGGACCCGGCGCTCGGCGGCGTCCCAGCCGCTCGCGTCGGCACCCCGCAGACCCCGGCCAAGCCCACCCCGGCCCCCGCTCCGGACCCGGCCCCGGCCCGCTACCAGGCCACGATCAACGGCCTGCCGTACGGCTACGGCGCCCAGGGCGACCAGGTGACCGCCGTCGGCCGTGCGCTGGTCGCGAACGGCTTCGGCGACCGCTACCAGGAGGGACCGGGCCCGAACTGGACGGACGCCGACACCGAGAACTACGCGGCGTACCAGCGGAGCCTCGGCTACGGCGGCGGCGACGCGGACGGCGTCCCGGGCGAGGACTCGCTGCGACAGCTGCTCGGCTACCTGCCCAGCCAGGCACCCGAGTTCCCCGGCCGGGACTGCTTCGGCCCCGGCCAGAACAACGACTACGTACGGCAGCTCGGCGAACAGCTGGTCCGCAAGGGCTTCGGCGGCTCGTACCGGGTCGGCCCCGGCCCGCAATGGAGCGACGCGGACCGCCAGGCCGTCGCCGCCTTCCAGCGCAGCCGGCCCGAGCTCGCCGGCGACGCCGACGGCTACCCGGGCCCGCTCACCTGGCGCCTCCTTTACTCCTGACTCAACAGATAGGACATTCACCATGCGGAAGTACCTGCTCGATCTGGTCGAGCGCACCGGCGCTACGTACGCCGTCGCCTTCCTCGGCCTGCTGCTGGCGGACGGCTTCGACCTGACGTCGATCGGCGCACTGAAGGCGGCGGCGGTGGCGGCACTCCCGGCCGCGCTGACGGTGCTGAAGTCGGCGGTCGGCACCCTGGTCGGTGACCCGTCGACCGCGGCCCTGCTGCCCCGGAGTCGCCAGTGACCAGTCCGGCCCCGGACGCCGGGGTGTACATCAGCCCAGCTCAGACCCTCGCGGAGGTGAGGCGCATCGCGGACGGCCAGATCCGAATGGAGGGGAAATTGGACCAGCTCCTCGACGACCGCGCCGAGGACCGCAAGGCCCTCGGCGATCACGAGCAGCGCATCCGGGGCCTGGAGGTCCGGGTCTGGATGGCTGTGGGTGCAGCTGTGGTGCTCGGCACCAGCGGCGGTGCACTGGCCCAGATGCTCGCCCACTGAACCACCGCGCCCCCGCTCGGCCTCGGCCGGGCGGGGGCGCCTTTGCGTGTTTCGGCCCTACGGGTCAACTTCCGCCGCATGCATGCGGGCCACCGACCTCCGAGGGTCGCTCGGCGGCTGGGCGTGCAGGTGCGGGCGACCGTCGGGTTTAGAGGTGGGCGTCGAGGACGGCGCACAGCCGCCCTTCGAGGTTGGCAACCGCATCCCACCACGGCCCCTCGGCCCAGCGCCAGCGGTTCTGCTCGTGGAAATACTCCCAGGTGGCGGCGCTGATGATGTTGAACTGGGGGAACTCCTTGATGACCCGACCCATTTCCTCGACGGCCTTCTTGCTCAGGGCGATGCGGCCCAGTCGGATTTCGAAGGTCTCGGTTTCCGCGTAGTTGCTGGGCGACCAGGCGAGGTGAGCGGAGTTGGTGGACGGGGTGATGGTCAGGGCCACGGCCCACCCATCCGCGTAGTGGGCGGTCAGGTCGGTGTCGATGGTGAGGTGCACGGGTGCCTCCCTGGATGGCTTGTCGGGTGAGGCCGCCAAGCCCCCTAATGCGATGACATCACTCACTATAAATGAATGACGTCATCAATTTCAATGAGGTGTCGCCACTCTTTCCTCGCAGTAGAGTGTTGCCATGACCACCGATCCGGCACCGCACCTCACCGACCCGGACGACGCCTTCGAGCGCCTGGACGACTGGAGACGGCACTACGACCTCCTGATGAGCCAGCGCGACCCGCTGGTGCGGGCGGCACTGTGCGGACCGCTGTCAGGGCACGGTGGAATCACCCAGGCCGGACGCGCCAGCGACCTCACCGCGCAGACCCTGCGCAGGATCAAGGACCGCACCGACATCCCCCTCCTGGCGGACGTGCACTTTGACGACGTCGACTGGGACGAGTACGCCGACTACCTGGAAGCGCTGGGCACGATCACCCGCAACCGTCTCGCACAACTGCCGGCGCCGACGACCGGACGGCCGTTCACCGCCGACGACCTGCGCGCCGCCCTCCTCATCCGCCTCGCACAGAGGCTGCGCGAAACAGAACCGACCGACGCCGCGTTCTGGCAGCTCACCATGCAACTGCGGCACGAGGCCTTGGCCGGCACACGCGTTGTGAACGATGGATGGACCGAATCAGTGCACGAGGCATCGTCGCGGGCCGAGGAGGCGCGGGTACTCAACGAAGTGGCTGACCAGATCAGCGCCTTCCGCACTGACGGCCCGGCCGCCTCCGCCCTCTTGGACACGGAAGTGTTTGACCGTGTCCGCGCCGAACTCGCCCCGTCGCCCTCCGCCCATCTCGCCCGGCAGCCCATCCTGACCGAGGAGCCACGTTGACGCGAGCGCAAGAAGCCCGCGGACCCTCCGCTCTGGAGGCCTGGCATGCAGCGAACGGACTGGTCTTCTGGCTCCAGAAAGAGGCGAAGATGGACCCGCTGTTCCTGTCCGGCTTGCGCAAGGACGAACGCAGCCGCGGCGCAATCATCTTTGCGTATGCCCGGCAGGAGGGGACCGAGGAGGTCTACTGGGGCGTCTCGCGGCTCTTCGCCCACTTCAACCGCGAGACGGGCGGTCGACTGTGGCTCAACTACGGAGCCGGGAGCATGGGGTCAGCCCTGGCCCGACTGTCACAGGTCGAACAGGCCCAGCACAGTGCGCGGGTGTACATGGACGCATTGCTGCACCTCAGGGCCCAACTGCCCTGGCGTGACCTAATGAGGGCTTGTGTCGCCCTGCGCGAGCACGGCATTGCGCCGCCGGACTGGCGCGAGCTGATTCTCGACCTGAGTGGCAGCAGCGGCCCAAGGCGCGAGGTTCACCAACGCTGGGCCGACGACTTTTACAGCCGCCCCTGAACCACCACGTCCCGTCCCGCTCTCCTTCGGGACGGCGGGGGCGGTTCGTGTGTTCCGACCCGACCGACCGTCGACGCGCGCCATTATGGGCGGCATGACCGATCTGTCACCAGCCCTGGCCATGCACCTCGGCCGTATGGCGGTCGCCGCCGAAAGCCTCGCACCGGCGCCTCGGGCCCGAGTCGAGGATGCGATCGAGCGCGCGCTTCACGACGCTGACGAGGGGGTGTGCGCCCTCCTGGACGTCCTGCTGGCGGAGGCACTTCGCGCGGTGGGGCCCGGGGAGTAGGCAGCGTCTCAGGGCGTGTCGCCGATCCACCGCCACACGCCCTCGGGGTCTGGCCGGTACCAGGATTTGCCGGCGGGGCCGTACTGGCTGTGGGGGCTGGTGAGGGAGATGCCGGTGGTGTGGTCGGCGGGGCTGACGACGGCCTGGTAGCCGTCGAGGGGGCCGCCGTGGAGGGTCACGGCTTCCCAGGAGTCCATCAGGCCTCGCCGCCGTCGAGCGCCTTCTTCGCCGCGTTGAGGGACTGCTGCCAGAAGCCATGGCGGTTCCCTGCCTGGCGACGTTCCTCCCAGAAAGGGTGGCGTTCGAGGGCCGCGGCGGCGGCCAGGTACTCCTCGCGCGCGGCCTCAACGTCCCCGCCGGTCTCCCGCGCTGTGGTCATCGCCCGTTCCGCTGCGAGGGCGGCGGTGTGCAGGGGCAGCAGGTCAGCGGGGATCTCGACGTCGGCCATGCCGCCATCGTACGACCGGCCCCGGTCAGTGCAGGTCAGGCTGCGGTCAGGGCCCGCGCGCGCTCGGTGAAGTCGGCGACCAAGCGGTGCTTCCCGAACGGCGCCATGCGCTTCTGCAAGTCGGCCACGGCCTCGACTGCGCGGGAAGACTTGACCTTCCCGGCGAGGGAGAGCGTCCGCAGGCCGGCAGCGTGGGCCTGCTCGAGGTCGCGGCGCTGGAGGTGGGTGGAGGCGAGCGCGGCCTGAGAGAGGGCACCGCGGCGGGCTCGGCTCTGTTGCCGGGCGTGGTCGATGGACCGTCGGGCGTGCTCGGCCGCTCCCGTGTGGTCGCCGACGTCCCGCAGGGTCATGGCGTGCTCGCCGTGGAGGTAAGCCGGGTCGATGAAGAGGGCCCACTCGGGCTCGCTGTCGGCGTGGATGTGTTCGGCGGCGGCTTCGGACCGGGCGACGGCGTTGGTGGCGCCGGCCTTGTCGCCCATGGCGGCGAGTGCGCGGCCTTCGAGGGCCCAGAGGTCGGCGAGGGCGGCGGCTGAGGTTCCGCGGAGGCCGTGGCGGCCGGACTGTGCGAGGCGGAGGCCTTCTTCGGGGTGGCCGAGGAGGGTGGCTTGGTCGGCCATGCCGGCCAGCACATGGGCGCCGAGTGGGACGTTGGCGGACTCCTGGGCGAGCCGGAGGGACTGGATGAGGTAGCGCTGGGCAGTGCCGTGCTCGCCGTTGTCGTAGGCCATCCACCCGAGGAGGTAGGTCTGCTCGGCGGCTGCTTCGCACAGGGCCCGGCGAACGTCGTCGGCTTGCGGTCGCCTCAACAAGGGGTAGACGTGGACGTTCATGTAGGCAGCGAGGATCAGCCGGCCGCTGCCGCCGCCCTGGAAGATGTCGATCTTCTGGAACTCGCCGAACATGTTCTTGACGGCAGTGACGTCCTCGAGGCGGACGCGCGGGCCGGGTTCGGGAGCCTGGTCGAGGGTGGCGAGGAGCCAGTCCCTGCTCGGGCCGGTAGCGGCAACGGCGGCGAACGGTGCGGCGGCCAAGAACATCCTGCGGTCCACGTCTGCTCTCCCCAGGTCAGAGACGGTTTCCACCGTAACCTCGTAGCTGCGGGAGTAAAGGAGCGAGCGGTCTTCGGCGGGGCTCTCGCCGAGTCCGAGTTCGTATGATGTGACCCGATATCCGAGTGCGGCGGAGACGACGTCGGCGATGATCCCCGGGAGCGGGCGCCGGGGCTGGTTGCCCTGAAGCCAGCGTCGTACGGCGGTTGCGTCGGGCGCGATTTGCTGGTGCCCGCCCTGCTGAGCTGCGGATTTGACGCGTCGCGCCAGCTCGGCGTTGCTCAGGTCCGCACGGGTCAGCCACTCGGCGAGCTTGCCGTTCGGCGTCTTCATTGTCGTCATGTCCCCGTCCTACCCTCGTCTGCCACCCCGTGCAGAAGTGCCACCCTCTGCCACCCCCTACGCCCTTACGGTCAGGTGATCACGGGTCGACTCTTGGTGGTGATGGTAATCCCAGCACTCGAGGAGGGGGCCTGTGTTGACGGCCACCGAACGGCCGCCGCTGTCGTTAGCGGCGTGGACGTGGATCGACTTGACGCCGGACGGGCTCGTGTCGTTCATGCTGATCACCCCGGCCCGCCGCGGTGCTTCCGGGCTCCAGCCGCTCGCCGCTCGCGCAGGCCTGGCCACGCCGGACCTGCCGCTGCCGTCGCCTGGGATCCGCATCGTCCTCACCGGCCCGGACGCGCTCGTACTCCTGCCACGTGTGGACGGCGCGATCCGTGTCCCGGCGGACCAAGGGTGGGCTGATTTCGCCCGCCGCGGCGGCACCATCGTCCTCCTCATAGGGCAACGCAACCTTGCCCCCGATGCCCGCAGGATCGACGTCGAGACGTACCTGCAGCAGGGCCTGCTGACCCGTCAACTCTGGCTCGGCAAGACCACCCTCGCTGCCGACTACACCGACCAGCAGCGCCGAGGCGAGGCCTGCATCGTGTGCACCCAGCCCGAGCCACCGCTGAAGCCGGCTGGCCACGCATACACCGCGACGTCCGGGGCCCCGCTCGGCTGGGCGGTCGTCGCACATCCTTCATGCACCCAGGAGGCCTGATGTTCGACTGCGACGATGACGCCGAAGGCCAGCGGTTCAACCCGAAGGGCGACGCGTGGCAGGACGCTGTCGCTGGCGTGCGGGAGATGTGCAACCGCTCGCGCCAGAAGCGCGAGGCCCCCGGACAGGACGAGCCAGAGCAGGAGCCGGGACAGTGAGCGCCGGCATGCCGTCCCGGGGCCATACGACGAGGGGCCACTGCATGACCTGCTACGGGTACGTCGTTGGGCGCTACGTGCGGACCATCGACGAGCGGCGCGAAGAGGTCAAGCACGACGACTGCCCCGGGCCCCCGCCGTCCGGCACGAAGGCCCGCACCTACAACGGCTGAGCGCGGCCTACCCGTAGAACAGGCGCCACGTCGGGACGTCGAGTGCTCGGGCGATGGCAACGAGGTCATCGAGGCCGACAGATGTCATGCCGTGCTCGTAGTGCCGGATGCTCTGTCGGTCGCGCCCGATCATCTCGGCTAAGCGCTCTTGACTCATGGAGTGCGCATGCCGCAGGTGCCTGATCCGTTCGCCGACCTCGCGTCGTTCCTGCAGCTGGTGGGCATCTGGTGGTCTTCGAGGCGGGGTTGGCACCCCTTGACGCTGGCCTGTCCATGATCAAAAGTCTGCATACCAAGGTCACCATTTATCCCGAATACCAGTTCGATACACTCGACCCGCCGCAGCCCGGGGGGACCTGAACCGGGAGCACACCCTGAGCACCACCACCTACACCCTCACCATCGAGGGGCGCCGTACCGAGCACGCCGAGCTTCAGTCGGCTATCGCCGAGCTGTGCAGGAACCTGCGCACGATGGCGCTCGACCCCGCCCAGCGCGACGCCTACCTGTGGTTTCTCGAAGACACCGCGAGGGTTCGAGACTTCTTGTTGGCGGACGGCGAGTACCGGCTGACCGTCGTCGCCGACCGCCGTGAGTGCGTGGCGGTCATCCGCCAGACGGAGTGATCCCCGCGTAGTGCGCCTCGTGCCGGCCGTACCAGTAGGTCAACTGTGGCAACGACTCAACTCCTACCGCCTCGCGGAGGGGGTCGAGGTGTGTCGAGATCGTACGGCGGCTGACGCCGAGAGCCCGACCAATAACCTCGAGGCCCTCGCCGCGGACCAGACCCCCGAGGATGGCCTTCTGCATGGGCGTGATCTCGACGAAGGCCCCGCCGCGCCACGGCATTGCGCTGCCCCAGAGCAGGTCCATCATCGTGGCCAGCCACTGCACCACGGCCTCGTCAGAGATGAGGAGGGCCCGCTCGTCTGGCGGCGCCCCTTGCCCCTCCCACGGGGTCAGGACGGCGGTCACCGCCACTCTGCGATCGATGATGACGGTTCGGGGGAACCTTTGGGTCACGGTCCTGACCTCAGCACGGTGCAGCGTGACGGTCTCGGCCCAGCGCGCCGTGGGTTCATCGCTCCTGGCTGAGTAGTGGTAGATCGTCCGCATCTTTACACCACGGGCCAGCACGTCGAGGTCCCGCTGGTAGCTGAGGGCAATCTGAGCGGCGGGCCTGGGTCCGTTCGGCTGGGCCGTGAACAGTTCCTTTTTGCACCCGGCCAACAGCGGTGTGAGTCGGTCCTGGATGACGTCCAGGCCGGCCAGGTACTCAATGGCGCCGCCGGTGTCGGGCTGGGCCAATTGGTAGGCGCCGACCAGGTCGCTCATCTCCTGGGTGACGGATGCTGCTTGGGACAGGTAGCGCCCGGCGAGATTCTGCAGGTGGGTCTGCCAGTGCAGTGCCGAGGTCGCGGCGTTGAGGGCTATGTAGTGGCCGGGCCGATTGGGGTCCGGAGCCGCGAGACGCATGGTCAGGAGTTCATCGAGCGGGTTGCCTGGTTGGGGCGACGCTTGGCCACCGAGAAGAGCACGGTAGAGCTCCTTGGCTTCCCAACTGAGAAGGTTTTGACCGGAGCTGACGTCCGATGTGTCCACTTTCACCCCCGCGCGAGACTTCCACTGTGGGAAGTTTATCTGCCCGGCCGCCGTGGGCGCTTGAATTGGCAACTACCCCTGGAACACTGGTCGTGCGCGAGCTACGCGCACTTCCCCGAGCACTGAAAGGGGTGTTCCATGCCCTCTCGCCGGATCGGCCGCCGCGCTGCTGCGGTCCTGGCAGGAGCCGCTCTCATCGCCGGTGCGGGTCTGGTAGAAGGTTCCGCATCGGGCGGCGCACGGCCGGCCGTCGCGGACTCCAGCTGGGGCGGCATCATCGCCCCCGACCCGACGCCCACCCCGACCGTGGAGGCGTCGGCCATGACCGTCAACGACTCCTCGTGGGGCGGCTGAGGTATTGCCTAGGCCCGGCCGGCGGCTGCTCTCCGACCGGCCGGGCCCCTGAACACCCCTTCGGAGTGCCCGATGGAGACGGGCGCTACGAGGGGGAACCGTGAGGTCGAGGGAATCCTACTGACCTCACTGCCGCCGGGTAACCGCCACATGGCGGGGCCGGAGGCGATGCCGGGGCAGGTCGACGACCCCCCTCCTCCCCGGCGAAAGCGCCCCCGCGCCACTTCTGCGGCTGGGGGCGCTCTCATGTCCAGGGGCTCCTGACCTGCTAGTTCCCCATGATCATTTGGGGGATTCTTGGGAGATGAGCCCGAGTGGCGAGACTGTGCTGAGACTGTTCGAGACTGCGCTCAAACTGCCCGGACTCCCCAAAGACGGCAGGCCCTCAACCCGCTGACCTGTGCTGTTGCCGCCTCCTATGCAGCTCAGCGAGGCGCTGGTAGCGTCGCCCAAAGTTCCTGAACTTCATCATCGCCGAGGTCATCCGCCACCACGAGGCCATCGCCCGCTCCTGAATCCTCGGGTCCGAGCGGCCCCGGGCCCGCGTGGCCCCGGGGCCTCCGGCGATGTCGGCGGCGGCTAAATGACCGATTTCGTCAGGCTCCACGGTTGGCGTAGCGTGCAGGTTTCCCCAGCCGGAGAGGTGGAGCAGCGACGATGGCGGTGAACCTGCCCGAAACGCCGAGCGGAACCGGAGCTCCCGGCGAGTCCGCGTCGAACGCCGACGCGGTGCCTGGCGGTCGCGCCGAGGCCCGCCGCCGGGCCCGCGGTTCGCGGGGCCGCAAGGCCGGCGGTTCGGGTCGGCGGCCGCGGCCGTGGTGGATCGAGCTGCCGGTGATGGCGGCGGTCGGCCTGGTGGTCGCGCTGCTGATCAAGACCTGCCTGTTCCAGGTGTTCACCATCCCGTCCGGCTCGATGGAGAACACCCTGCGGATCGGCGACCGGGTCGGCGTGAACAAGTTGGCGCCGCTGACCGGCTGGGAGCCGGAGCCGGGGCAGCCGGTGGTGTTCAAGGACCCGGGGGGCTGGCTGCCGCCGCAGCCGACCGATCCGAACCCGGTCACCAACGCCGTGGGCTCGGTGCTCAGCTTCGTCGGCCTGGTCCCGCCGAAGGACGACAACTACCTGGTCAAGCGCGTCATCGCGACCGGTGGGCAGACCGTTCAGTGCGAGGGCAGCACGCTGAGCGTCGACGGACGGAAGGTCGACGAGCCGTACCTGCACCCCGGGGACGACTCCTGCGCGGGGCTGGACTTCGGGCCGGTGAAGGTGCCCTCGGGCTACATCTGGGTCGAGGGCGACCACCGCAGCGACTCCGCGGACTCCCGCTACCACCAGCACGGCCCGGGCGGTGGCGCCGTGCCGGTGGACAACGTGGTCGGCCCGGTGTCGGCCGTCGTGTGGCCGCTCAATCACCTCGACTGGTTCGGCTGGACCGGCCGCTGACCCCACGCTCGGCGGTCACCCGGTCGGCAGCCCCGGCCCCGGCGGCCTCGGGCCCGTCGGTCTCTGATCCGGCAACCCCGGGCCCGTCGGCCCGTGGACCCGCGAACACCTCGGCCGTCCCGGCCGTCCCGGCTTTCGAACCCGCCCCCGGGCCCGCGCCCGCGCCTGCCCCCGCGCCCGCCCCCGCCTCCGCGGGTTTGCTCGCCTGGGCCGCGAAGGCGCCGGTCAGCACCAGCAGGCCGCCCGTGATCTGCGGCAGCCCGAGGTGTTCGCCGAGCAGCACCCAGGCCGTCACGGTGGCGACCACGGCCTCCAGGTTGGCGACCACCCCGGCTATCGGCGGCGAGAGGTAGCCGACCGAGATCACGCCGGTGACGTAGGCGAGCACGGTCGCGATCAGGACCATCCACGCGGCCGGGAGGAACGCGGGCAGGGTGTGCCCGTTCATCACCACCGACCCGCCGAGCCGGCTCCAGTCGGCCTGCCACGGCCGGGTGAGGGCGGTGAGCAGCACGGCGCCGATGAGCAGCCCGAACGCGCTGACGGCGAGCGGGTCGACCGGGCGCTCGCCGTGCCGGCCGGCGTCGGCGAGCACGAAGTAACCGACCTGGCAGAGGGCCGCGCCGAGGGCGAAGAGCACGCCCAGCGCGTCGAAGCCCAGGCCGTTCCAGACCTCGACCACGCAGGCCAGCCCGGCCACCGCGACGCCGGCGCCGACGGCCGCGCCGCGGGTGATCGGCTTGCGCTGGACGAACTTGACGTAGCCGATCAGCAATGGCGGCCCGAGGTACTCGATGAGCAGGGCGACGCCGACCGGGATGCGGGAGATCGCCGCGAAGTAGCAGGCCTGGACGCCGGCCACGGCGAGCAGGCCGAAGCCGAGCAGCAGGCCGGGGCGGCGCAGGACGGCGTCCCGGTGCCGGTAGGCGACCGGGAGGAGCGCCACCGCCGCCCCGGTGACCCGGAGCCACACCACGTGCAGCGGGGAGAGCCCGGCCTCGATCAGCGGTTTGGCCGCGGTGCCGGAGCCGCCGAAGGCGACGGCGGAGACCAGCGCGAGGCCGAGGCCGAGGGTTCTGCCCGAAGGGAGGGTGGGCGAGGCCGTTGATCTGTGCACCGCCGCATTGTGACAGTCATACCAGTGATCGGGTAAGGCGCCATTCCGTCATTCGGTCCTGCCCCCGACTGTGCGCAATGGCGCAATCACCGGCGCCGGCACGGCCCCGTGGCCGTGCCGGCCCCCGTCGGCCGTCAGCCACCGGCCGTCAGTCACCGACCAGCCGGTCGCCGGCCGCCGGCCGTCAGTCACCGGCCGGGGCGCCCGCCCCCGTGAGCGCGTCCGCCCCGCCCGTGGGCTGGGTGGTCGGCCGGCTGGTCGGGGGCGCGGTCGGCTGGGTGGTCGGCGCCGTCGGCTTCGAGGTGGGCCGGGGCGGCCGGGTGGGCTGGGTGGTCGGCTGGCTGGTCGGCGGAGCCGTCGGTGCGGTGGTCGCACCGCCGTCGGTGCCGCCCGGCGAGGTCGAGCCGTCGCCCGGTGCCGTGGTGGGGCCGGTGCTCGGGGCGCCGGTGGGGGCGCTCGTCGACGGGGCGCCGCTCGGCGTGCTCGGGGCGGTCGGCAGGTCGACGGCGCCCGAGGAGTCGCCGCCGGCCGGGGTCGGGAAGTCGCCGACCGGCTGACCCTTGAGCGCGGCCTTCATGTAGCTGGTCCAGATCTGGGCCGGGAACTGGCCGCCGGCCGCGCCGTCGATGCCGCCGACGCCGCTCAGGCTGACCTGGGCGCCGGTGCCCGGATCCTGGCCGAACAGGGCGACCGAGGTGACCAGTTCGGGGGTGTAGCCCACGAACCAGACCGACTTCTGGTCGTCGGTGGTGCCGGTCTTGCCGGCCACCGGGCGGCCGAGCGCCTTCGCCCGCCAGCCGGTGCCGCCCGGGTCGCTCACCACGCCCTGGAGCATCGAGGTGACCTGGTTGGCGGTGTCCTCGCTGATCGCCTGGGTGGTCTTGTGCGCGGGAAGTGCCACGTTCTCGCCCTCGCGGTCCACCGACTGCACCAGCCACGGGGTGATCTGCTTGCCGCCGTTGTCCAGCGTGGCGTACACGCCCGCCATGTCGAGCACGCTCGGGGTGGCCGCGCCCAGCGGGATGGACGGCACCGGGTCGAGCCCCGGGATGTTGCCGGGCAGGCCCATCGCGACGGCGGTGTCCTTGACCTTCTGGAGCCCGGTGTCCTGCGCGAGCTGTGCGAACGCCGAGTTGACCGACCAGTCGGTGGCCTGCTGGAGGCTGATCTGGCCGTAGCTCTTGTCGCCCTCGTTCGGCGGCGCGTACGGGGTGCCCTTGCCGCCGCGGACCTTCCGGCCGCTGGTGCCGTCGTAGACCGTGCGCGGGGTGATGGTGCGGCCGTCCTGGGTCTTGGCCTCGTTCTCGAACGCGGCGGCCAGCGCGATCGCCTTGAAGGTCGAGCCGGCCTGGTAGTCGCGCCGGGTGGCGTTGTCGACGTAGTGCTTCACGTAGTCGACGCCGCCGTACAGGGCGACGACCGCGCCGGTCTTCGGGTCCACCGAGGCGGCGCCGGCCTGGGCGGCCGCGTCCTTCTTCCGCTTGTCCGGGTTCAGGCTGTCGTGCAGCTGGGCCTGGACGGAGTCCTGGAGGGCCTGCTGGCGGGCCGGGTCGATGCTCAGCTTGATCGTGTAGCCGCCCTTGGCCAGCTCGGTCTCGCTGATCACCCCGCTGGAGGTGAGGTACTGGGTGGCGGCGTCGACCAGGTAGCCGGCCTGGCCGGACAGGCCCGGGTTGGGCTGCGGGTCCCGGACGTCCGGGAAGGTGGTCGTGGCCCGCTCGTCCGCGGAGAGCCAGCCCTCCTTGACCATGCCGTCGAGCACGTAGTTCCAGCGGTTGACGGCGTTCTGCTTGCCCGCCGCGGTCGCGGTGGCGACGTCGTACGCGCTCGGGGCGTTCAGCAGGGTGGCCAGGTAGGCGCCCTGGGCGGCGTTGAGGGCCGACGCGTCGATGCCGAAGTACGCCTGGGCGGCGGCCTGGATGCCGTAGGCGCCGCGGCCGTAGTAGGAGGTGTTCAGGTAGCCGGAGAGGATGTCGTTCTTGCTCTCGGTGGCGTCCACCTTGATGGCGATGAACAGTTCCTTCACCTTGCGGGTGATCGACTGCTTCTGGTTCAGGTACGTGTTCTTCACGTACTGCTGGGTGATGGTGGAGCCGCCCTGGGTCCCCTGGCCCTTGGCGGTCTTGATCGCGGCCCGGGCCAGGCCCTGGACGTTGACCGCGCCCTCGTTGTAGAAGTTCCGGTCCTCGGCGGCCAGCGCGGCGTGCTGGGCGGCGGGGGAGACCTTGTCCAGGGAGACGTTCTGCCGGTTGGTCTGACCGGTGCGGGTGAGCACCGAACCGTCCGAGTAGAGCCAGGTGTTGCTCTGGGCGGTCGCGGCGGCGTGCGCGTCCGGCACCTTCACCAGGGTGATCCCCAGCGCGAACAGGCCGATGCCGAGCAGCAGCGCCGTGCCGAAGCCGAGCAGGGTCATCCGCCAGGTGGGTATCAGCCGGCGGATGCCGGTGCGCTTCGGGCGGCGCGACTTCCTGCCGCCGGATCCGGCGGACCCGCCGGTGCGGCCCGATCCGCCGGCCGGGCCGGTGGAGCGCTTGAACCGTTTGACCGGGCGGAGGCCGATCGACGGCGTGCTACGGCCGCTCTGGGCGTTTCTGGACAATGCGCGGCCTTTCCTGCGGGCGCATCGAGGCAGCCGGCACGGACGGGGACATCGGCGGTTGGGGACCTTTGTCCCGATTCAGGTTCTACTGCCCTGGACGAGCAGAATGGGCCGGATGGCTCCGGTGAATCGCCGATCGAGACCGACATCACACGCAAAACGGACGTCGGAGGCCAAAAAATCGGGGAGCCCCTCGCTGCTGCGAGAGGCTCCCCAACTGTCTGTGCGCCGCCAGGGACTCGAACCCCGGACCCGCTGATTAAGAGTCAGCTGCTCTAACCAACTGAGCTAGCGGCGCTTGCTGACCTGGAAAACAATACACGCTTCCGGGGGGTGCCTCGAACCGGCTGCGGGTCACCCCCGGACCACCCGGACAGCGGCTGCCCGACCTGCCCCTTTCCTTCCGGTTGGTCCGGAGTTCGCCGCTGGTTAGGGTGGAACGGTGCCCCGCCTCCAGCCCGGCCACCGCACCGCACGGACGGCGGTCGCCACCCTGCTGCTGCTCAGCGCCGTGGCGTACACCGCCTGGGTGCTGGAGGTCGTGTTGAGCACCGGGCTCGACCCGGTGCGGGCGTACATCAGCGAACTCGCCGCCGAGGACCAGCCGCTGGGCGGCCTGTTCCGGGCCACCGACCTGGCCGCCGGACTCTGCCTGCTCGCCGCCGCCGGCACCGCCCTCGCCACCGGGCGGGTCGGGGCCTCCCGCCGGCACCGCTGGGCGCTGGCCGGCTGGTCGGCGCTGGCCCTGTTCGGCGCCGCGACCGCCGCCGACTCCCGGCTGCCGCTCAGTTGCGCCCCCACCAGCGACGAGATGTGCGCCGCCCGGGAGACCGCCGGGCTGGTCCCCGCCACCCACACCGCGCACGCCGTCACCAGCAGCCTCGCCATGGCCGGGGCGCTCACCGCGCTGGTCTCGCTCACCGTGGCGGCCCGCCGCTACCGCTGGTGGCCGGGGGTGCGCCGGTTCGGGCCCTGGCTGCTGGGCGCCGAACTGCTCGCCACCGGCTGGAGCCTCGCCTCGATCGCCGCCTTCCAGGCCGGGCGCGGCACCTGGGCGCTCGGGGCCGGGCAGCGGCTGCAGGTGCTGCTGGTCGCGCTCTGGCTCGGTCTGCTGGCCCTGGACGTCGCCCGTTCCGCCCGCGCGGGCGCGCCCGACCCGTCGGACGGGGGCGCCGGGGGCGGGGAGCGGTGCCCTCCGACCGGGCCGCTCCAGGAGCGCAGGCCGGCATGAGCACTCCCGGAACGCGGACCGCCGGCCGGGCGCGCTTCCTGCGCGTCGACGGGACCCCGCTGCACGTCCGTGTCGAGGGCGGCGGCCCGATCTGCTTGCTCTCCGGCGGCCTCGGCAGCAGCTGGTTCGACTGGGACCTGGTCGTCCCCTTCCTCACCCCGTACCGCACCGTGGTCCGCTTCGACCGGCCCGGCTACGGGCTGAGCGCCCCCGAGCCCGCCACCGGGCGGCCCGCCCCGACGGCGGCCGGCGAGGCCGGACGCATCCGGGCGGTGCTGGACGGCCTGGGGCTGCGGGAGCCGTGCACCGTGGTCGGGCACTCGCTCGCGGGCTTCCACGTGGAGGCCTTCGCCCGGCTGCACCCCGAGCGGACCGCCGGGCTGGTGCTGGTGGACGGCAGTGTGGAGGCGGCGGCCCGGCCGTACCCGGCGCCCGGCGCGCGCGACCTCGCGGCCCGGGCGGTGGCCGGGGCCGCCACCGCCCTCGCCGTGCCCTACCTGCTGGGCCCGTCCGTCCGCCGGGCCACGGCCCGGCTGTCCACCGTCCGCCGTGAGGACCTCGCCCCGGCGCCGCTGGTGCGGCACTGCTACCGCACCGGGCGGGCCCTGCGCGCGCTGCTGCGGGAGAACGGCCGCTACCTCGACATAGCCGCCGAGCTGGACGGGCTGCGGAGCACCCGGCCGCTGGCGGAGGACCTGCCGATCACCGTGCTGGCCGCCGACGACGGCTGCCGGACCCGCCGCACCGAGGAGTGGCTGGCCCGGCAGCGGGAGCTGGCGGCGCTGCTCGGGGCGGACTTCCGCATCACCGCCCCGGCCGGGCACCTGGTGATGTTCGACCGCCCGGACGCGGTGGCCTCGGCCGTGCTCGACACCCGCTGAGCGGTCCTCCGGGGCCGGAAACGCCTCAGGCCGCCCACCGGAGTGGACGGCCTGAGACCTTGCCATGTGCGCCGCCAGGGACTCGAACCCCGGACCCGCTGATTAAGAGTCAGCTGCTCTAACCAACTGAGCTAGCGGCGCCTGCTGACGTCGAAGACTTTACACGGCGCCGACCGGATCCACCGAATCGTGTTCGAGTGATCACCCTGCGTAGTTTCCTCCGGGGTCCGGGTGGTGGCAGGCCGCGCTGTGGTCCGCCCCCGGCGCGCCCTCGACCAGGGCCGGCCGTTCCCGCTCGCAGCGGGCCCGGTCCGCCGGGGACGTCAGCCCGGCGTAGCGCGGGCAGCGGGTGCGGAAGACGCAGCCGGTGCGGCGCTCGGTGGGCGGGGGAGGATCGCCGGCCAGCAGGACGCGGTCGCGGGCGCGTTCGGCGGCGGGGTCGGGGAGCGGGACGGCCGAGAGCAGGGCGCGGGTGTACGGGTGGCGGGGGCGGTCGAAGACGGCGGCCACCTCGCCCTGCTCGACCGTCCGGCCGAGGTACATCACGCTGACCCGGTCGGCGAGGTGCCGGATCACCGAGAGGTCGTGCGAGACGAACAGGTAGGACAGGCCCAGTTCGGCCTTGAGCGCCTGGAGCAGGTTGAGCACGCCGGCCTGGATGGAGACGTCCAGCGCGGAGACCGGTTCGTCCAGCACCAGCAGGCCGGGCCGGACGGCGAGCGCCCGGGCGATGGAGACGCGCTGGCGCTGGCCGCCGGAGAACTGGTGCGGGTAGCGGACGGCGTGCTCCGGGTCGAGCCCGACCTGGCGCAGCAGCTCGGGCACCCGGCGGGCGATCTCCTCGCGCGGGGTGCGCTGGGCGAGCAGCGGTTCGGCGACGATGTCGCCGATCGGCATCCGGGGGTCCAGGCTGGCCATCGGGTCCTGGAAGACGATCTGCACCCGGGCGCGGAGCCGGTGGGCCTCGGCCCGGGTGAGGGCGGCGGTGTCCCGGCCGAACAGTTCGATCCGGCCGGTCTCCGGGGCGCCGAGCCGCAGCAGCTCGAACAGGGTGGTGGACTTGCCGGAGCCGGACTCGCCGACCAGGCCGAGGGTCTCACCCTCCCGCAGGTCCAGGTCGACGCCGTCCACCGCGTACACCTCGCCGACCTTGCGCTTGAACACGGTGCCCTTGAGCAGGGGAAACGTTTTTCCGAGGCCGCTCACCGACAGCACCGGCGTCCGGGCGGAGCGGTCGCCGGGGCCGACGGCGGTGGAGGGCAGCTCCGGGACGGGATAGACCTCGGCCGGCGCGGGCCGCCGCTCGGCGAGCTCCGCCGAGCGCACGCACGCCGACAGGTGGCCGTCCGCCCCCTCCAGGGCGGGCTCGGCCGTGGCGCAGCGCTCCTGCGCCAGCGGGCAGCGCGCCGCGAACGGGCAGCCAGGGGGCAGTTCGGCCATCGGTGCCGGGGTGCCGGGGATCGGCACGAGCGGACCGCCGCGCCCGTCCAGCCGGGGCAGCGCGCCGATCAGGCCGAGCGAGTAGGGGTGGCGGGGGGCCGCGAACAGTTCGTCGACCCCGGCCGTCTCGACCACCCGTCCGGCGTACATCACCGCGACCCGGTCGGCCGTTCCGGCGATCACCCCGAGGTCGTGGCTGACCAGGACGAGGGCCGCGCCGGTCTCCTGCCGGGCGGTGCGCAGCACGTCCAGCACCTGGGCCTGGATGGTGACGTCGAGCGCGGTGGTGGGCTCGTCGGCGAGCAGGATGTCGGGTTCGTTGGCGACCGCCATGGCGATCATCGCGCGTTGGCGCATGCCGCCGGAGAACTCGTGCGGGAAGCTGTCCAGGGCCCGGTCGGGCGCCGGGATGCCGACCAGGTCCAGGAGTTCGGCGGCCCGGCGGCGCGCGGCGGCCTTGTCCACCCGCTGGTGGATGCGGACCGCCTCGGCTATCTGGTCGCCGATCCGGTAGACCGGGGTGAAGGCGGAGAGCGGGTCCTGGAAGACCATGGCGATCCGGCGGCCGCGGATCGCGGCGAGCTCCCGGCCCGGCAGCCCGACCAGTTCCCGTCCGTCCAGCCGCACCGAGCCGCTGACGCTCGCCGTGCCGGGCAGCAGCCCGAGCACGGACAGCGCGGTGACGGACTTGCCGGAGCCGGACTCGCCGACGATGCCGAGGGTTTCGCCGCGCCGCAGGGTGAGGTCCACCCCGCGGACGGCGGGGACCGGGCCGTCGGGCCCGGCGAAGTCCACCCGCAGGTCCCGGACGGCGAGCAGCGGGGTTTCGACGGTGGTGGTCACGGGTGCTTCCTACGGCCGGCGGAACGACGGGTACGGGGCGAACGGCGGGGCGCGACCCCGGAGGTGGGGTCGAGCGCGTCGCGCAGCCCGTCCCCGATCAGGTTGACGGCGAGGACGAACAGCACCAGCAGGGCGGCGGCGAAGTAGAACAGCCAGGGGAACACCGGGGCCTCACCGGTTCCGGCGGCGAGCAGGGTGCCGAGCGAGACGTCCGGCGGCTTGACCCCGAAGCCGAAGTAGGAGAGCGCGGTCTCGCTCATCACGGCGCCGCCGACCGCGATGGTGGCGTCGATGATGAGGAAGGAGGCGACGTTCGGCAGGATGTGCCGGCTGATGATCCGCAGCGGCCGCACCCCCATGAAGCGGGCGGCGCGGACGAATTCGCGCTCGCGCAGCGAGATGGTCATCGAGCGGACCACCCGGGCGGTGATCATCCAGTTGAACAGGGCGAGCAGCAGGACGAAGGCGATCCAGCCGGCGCTCTTCAGCCGGGCCGAGACGATGGTGATGATCAGGAAGGCGGGGAAGACCAGCAGCAGGTCCACCAGGAACATCAGCGCCCGGTCGGCCCAGCCGCCGAAGTAGCCGGCGCAGGCGCCGACCACGGAGGCCAGCACGGTGGAGAACAGCGCCACCAGCAGGCCGATGACCAGCGACTTCTGCAGGCCGCGGACGGTCTGCGCGAAGACGTCCTGACCGACCCCGTTGGTGCCGAACCAGTGCTCGGCGGAGGGGGGTTGGTGCAGTGCGGAGAAGTCGGGAGTGGCGTAGTCCCAGGGTGTGAGGTACGGGCCGCCGAAGGCGAGCAGGAACAGCAGCAGGACGACGACGGTCCCGGCGACGGCGCCGCGGGCGGCGAGCAGCCGGTTGAGCACGAGGCGTCCGCGACCGGCGGTCCGGGGGCCGGTGGCCGGGGCGGAGGGATCGGCGACGGTGGTGGTCATCTCAGGTCACCTCCGGTCAGGACCGCACGCGCGGGTCGAGGGCGGCGTGCAGGGTGTCGGCGAGGAAGCCGGAGGCGAGGACGACGACGGCGGTGAACAGGTTGACGGCCACCACGGAGTTGACGTCCTGTTCGTTGATCGACTGGATCAGCCACTCGCCCATGCCGTGCCAGCCGAAGATCGTCTCGGTGAAGATCGCGCCGGTGAAGATGCCCAGGAAGCTGTAGGCGAACATGGTCGACATCGGGATCACCGCGGTGCGCAGTCCGTGCTTGAGCAGCGCCCGGCCGCGGGTCAGACCCTTGGCCTCGGCGGTGCGCAGGTAGTCCGAGCCGAGCACGTCGAGCATGGTGCCGCGCTGGTAGCGGCTGTACGTGGCGAGGCCGCCGAGGGCCAGCGAGATCGTGGGCAGCAGCAGGTGCAGCGCCCAGTCGGCGAGGTGGGTGCCGAGGCCGCCGGTGAGCCCGGGGGTCTCGTAGCCGGTGAACGGGATCACCTCGTGGCCGACCGCGTCCTTGGCGGTGATCGCGCCGTTCTTGAGGATCAGCGCGACCAGGAAGACCGGGGTGGAGAGCAGGACGAAGGACAGCACGGTGAGCAGCCGGTCGGAGACCCGGTACTGGCGCACCGCGCTCCAGGCCCCGGCCGCGACGCCCAGGACCATGCCGAGCAGGCTGCCGATCAGCAGCAGGCGAAGCGAGACCCAGACCCGGCGGCCGAAGTCGTCGGTGACCGGGGTGTCGTGGATGGTCCGGCCGAGGTCGCCGTGGAGCAGCCCGCCGGCCCAGTGGCCGAAGCGCTCGACGACCGGGGTGCGGTCGTTCAGGTTGAGCGCGGTGAGCTGGCGTTCGACCGATTCGGCGGCCGGGCGGGGGACCTTGGCGTCGAAGTAGGTGCGCGGCTGCAGGGCGGTCGCGGAGATCGCGTACGCCAGGAAGACGGCGGCGATCAGCAGCACCGCGTAGTAGCCCAGGCGTTTCGCCAGGTAGCGGAGCATCAACGGCCGCCCGCTGCGGTGCGGGTGGGGCCGACGCGTCTGGTGGGCATCGGTTGGCCTTCGGTCCGGGCCCGTTCGGGCGTCAGTCGGGTGGTCTGGCAAGGGAGTTGGGAAAGCGCAGGTCAGAGTGAAGCACCGGGGCACTGAGCTGGTGTTGCGTCCGTGTTGCCGTGTGTGACTTTTGGATCAGACGTGCGCTCCTCCCCCTGGTGGTCGGTCTGATCCGCTGTTACGTTCTGCTCGCTCGATGCCGAATTGGCTGCCCACGCTCAAGCCTCGTCACACCTCGCGCGCCCCACATCCCGTCATCGATCCCAGGGGACCCTCATGGACGCTTCCACCACGGCCGGCCGTCTCGGCCGGGCGGCCGCCCTCGCCGTCGCCGTCGCGCTCGCGGTCACCGCGTGCACCTCGGGCGGGGGTGGCTCCGTCGACGGCGCGGCCAGGAGCGAGCCGCCGGGGCAGGGCTCCAACGACCTCAACCCCAAGCCGCTGGACCAGATCAAGGACGGCGGCGAGGTGCGCTTCCCGCTGTACCAGTGGATCACCCAGTGGAATCCGCTGCAGGTGGACGGCTACTACGGTTCCGCGGTCTCGATCATGCGCAACCTGGAGCCTTCGCTCTTCACCACGGACGCCGCCGGCACCTTCCTGCCCGACCCGGACTACCTGGTGGACGCCAAGGTCACCTCGACCTCGCCGCAGGTGGTCACCTACAAGCTCAACCCCAAGGCCAAGTGGTCGGACGGCAAGCCGCTGAGCTACCTGGACTTCAAGGCCGACTGGCAGGCCGCGAGCGGCAAGGACCCGGCGTACAACCTCTCCGACCCGTCCGGCTACGAGCAGATCTCCGCGGTCGAGCAGGGCGCCGACCCGAGCGAGGTCAAGGTCACCTTCGCCGAGCCGTACGCCGACTGGCAGAACCTGTTCCGCCCGCTGATGCCGGCGGCCGGCATCTCCACCCCGGACGACTTCAACAAGGGCTGGGTGGAGAAGATCCCGATCACCGCGGGCGCGCTGAAGGTCGGCACGGCGGACAAGACCGCGCAGACCCTGACCCTCGTCCCGGACCCGGCCTGGTGGGGCACCAGGGCCAAGGTCGACAAGGTGACCTTCCGGGTGATGTCCCAGGCGGCGACGACCCAGGCGTACCTCAACAACGAGATCGACTACGCCGCGGCCGGCACCGCCACCGCGTACGGGCAGCTCAAGGGCGCCAAGGACACCGTGATCCGGGCCGCCAGCCCGTGGGACGAGGTGCACATCTCCTTCGGCGGCACCGGCGCGCTGGAGGATCCGAGGGTCCGCCAGGCGCTCGGCAGGGCGCTGGACCGCTCGGCGCTGATCAAGATCGCCAACAACGGGGTGCCGGTGGAGTTCAAGCCGCTCGGCAACCACATCTTCATGCCCAACCAGACCGGGTACCAGGACACCTCCGGCGACTGGGCGAAGTTCGACCCGGCCGCGGCCAAGAAGCTGCTGGACGAGGCGGGCTGGAAGGAGTCCGGCGGCCAGCCGCGGACCAAGGACGGCCGGCCGCTGGAACTGCACTGGGTGCTCAACGACTCCACGCCGCAGGCCCAGATCGACCTGGCCACCGCGGCGGTGGCGATGTGGCAGGCGGTCGGGGTCAAGGTCAGCCTGGACAAGGTGGCGGCCAACGACTTCTTCACCAAGTACGTGAACCCGGGCAAGTTCGAGATCGCGAGCTGGCGCAACACCGACTCCTTCCCGCTGTCCAAGAGCCTGACCAACTTCCGGCTGCCGGTGGGCGACAACAGCTTCAGCAACCCCTCGCGCCTGGGCAGCCAGGAGATCGACGACCTGCTGAAGAAGGCGGCCGGGACGGTCGACCCGCAGGAGGCGGCGAAGCTCTACAACCAGGCGGACGCGAAGATCTGGGAACTCGGCCACACCGTCGAGCTCTACCAGCGGCCGGAGGTGGTGGCGACCCGCAAGGGCCTGGCCAACTACGGGGCCTTCGGCCTGGCGGGGGAGGACTACAGCAGGATCGGCTGGGAGAAGTAGCCGCCGCCGGGACGGGACGGGCCGCACGGCAGGCGCTGGCGAGCAGCGCGGTGATCACGAGGCCGGTGGCGCGGACGCGGGAGGATCGGCTCTGCCGCCCCCGCTGTCCCGCCACCCGCCTTGACCTTCCGCGTTGCCCGCAGGCCGCCCGTGTCATGGGGCCCGGCAGGGCCCGCGCTCTTCCAACCGGGGAAGAATCTAGCGGCGCGCCGGTCGCCCGAGGGGCAGCGCGCGGGGCGCGCCCGGAAACCCGCCGCGCTGTCACCCGGTTCGCGCACCGGAGCGTCAACTGGGGCTGACGGCAAGGAAAAAAGGGACATTCAGGGCCATCGTGCCCGGGGGCGCGCGGGGTTCTCGCTACGCGCCCGAGCGTGCACACCTGCCCTGCCCGAGCCTGCCCCCTGCCCTGCCCGAGCCTGCCGTGCCCGAGCGTGCACACGGCCCTGCCGGCGCGTGCACACCTGCCGCGCCGGTGCGTGCACCGGGCCGGAGGCGCTGCCAGGATGCGCGGGACGACCCCCTCCCGACTCCCGGAGCAGCTCCGATGGTCAGTGACCCCGCAGCCGCGGCACCCCCCGGCCACCCCGTCGACCCGCCGCCGGTGCGCCGGATGGTCCCGCGCGACCGGCACGAGCCGCACCGGGTCGCCACCCCGTTGGAGCTCTTCTTCGACCTCTGCTTCGTGGTCGCGGTGGGCCAGGCCGGGCGCGAACTGGCCCACTCCCTGGCGGCCGGGCACTACGGCGAGGGCCTGCACGGCTACACGCTGACCTTCTTCGCGATCTGGTGGGCCTGGATGAACTTCACCTGGTTCGCCTCCGCGTACGACGTCGACGACGTGCCGTACCGGGTCACCACGCTGGTGCAGATCGCCGGGGTGCTGATCCTCGCCGCCGGGGTGCCGCGGCTGTTCGCCACCCAGGACCTGACGCTATCGATCGTCGGCTACGTGGTGATGCGCCTGGCGATGGTCACCCAGTGGCTGCGCGCGGCCGCCGGCGAACAGGGCCTGGCGCGCCGGGTCGCGCTGGGCTACGCGGCGGGGATCACGCTCTGTCAGGTCGGCTGGGTGGTGGTGCTGTTCCTGCCGCCCGGCGTCCGGTCGTACGTCATCCCGGTCGGGGTGCTGTGCGAGCTGGCCGTGCCGGTGGTCGCCGAGCTGCGGATGCGGACCTCCTGGCACCCGCACCACATCGCCGAGCGGTACGGGCTGTTCACCCTGATCGTGCTCGGGGAGACGGTGGCGGCCGCGACCGTCGCGGTGCAGTCGGCGGTGGACGAGCACGAGAGCCCGGGGCGGCTGGTGCCGGTCGCGGTCGGCGGGCTGCTGATCTGCTTCTCGGCCTGGTGGATCTACTTCGCCCGGTCCGTCCACGAGCACCTGCGGTCCAACCGGCAGGCACTGGTCTGGGGATACGGGCACTACCTGGTGTTCGGCTCGGCGGCGGCGATCGGCACCGGGCTGGAGGTCGCGGTGGAGTCGGCGGTGCACAAGGCGCACATCTCGGAGACCGCCGCCACCGCGACGGTCACCGTGCCCACCGCGCTCTACCTGTTCACGGTCTGGTTCCTGCACTCCCGGCACACCAAGCGGGGCGCGGCGGCCCAGGCGGTGGCGCCGACGGGGGCCGTGCTGGTGCTGGCCTGCACCGCGCTCGGCGGCTCCGGGGTGCTCGCGGCGGGCCTGGTCTGCGCGCTGATGATCGCGGTGGGCGTGCTGATCCACGGCCGGGAGAGCAAGCGGGCGGGTGCCGGCGGGCCGGGTGTCGGCGGCGCGAGTGCCGGCGGGCCGGGCGTCGGCGGGGTGGGCGCACGCTAGCCGACCCGCTCCAGCAGCACCGGCTCGTGCCGGGCCAGCCAGTCCAGGTAGGCGGGGTTGACCTTGGCCAGATCCAGGTAGGCGGCCCGCAGTTCGCCGTACAGCGCGTCCAGCGCGGGCGGGCTGAGCACGCGCGGACGCCAGGTGAACAGCAGCCGGACGGCCAGCGGGTCCCCGTGCACCGGGCGGACCACGGTGCCGGGCCCGGGCAGCGAGGTCGGCTGGCAGGGGCGGACGGCCTCGCCGGAGGCGACCAGCTCGGCGGCGGTGGCGTTGTCCCGCACCTGTACCACCCGGGGGTTGAGCCCGGCCTCGCTGAACACCCGGCGCATCGCCGCGTACTCGTGGTCGGCGGTCGGGTCGACCATCCAGGTGTCCTCGGCGAGGTCGGCCAGGTGGACGACCGGCCGGGCGGCGGCCGGGTGCCCGGCCGCGAGCGCGACGAACTGCGGCTCCCGGGCCATCAGCACCCGCTGCTCGGCGTCCGGCGGCACCCGCAGCGGGAAGCCCTCGCTCTCGTACACGAAGGCCACGTCCAGCTGGTCGGCGGCGACCATCCGCAGCAGCGCGCTGGCCGAGACGTCCACGTGGATGGTGGTGTCGGTGTCCGGCAGCCGCTCGTGCACCCGGCGCAGCCAGGCCGCGACCGCCCGGCTGCCGACGCTGCCGATCCGCAGCCGCCGCTGCCGGCCGGGCCCGGCCGCGTCCCGGGCCTCCTGGCGGGCGGCGGTCACCAGGGCGGCCATCTCGGTGATCACCGGCCGGGCCCGGGAGAGCACCGAGTGACCGAGCGCGGTCGGCCTGCTGCCGGTCTGCTCGCGGGTGAACAGGGTGCCGCCGATGGCCCGTTCGATCCGGTGCAGCTGGGTGGTGAGGGAGGGCTGGGTCATGCCGAGCTGGAGCGCGGCCTTGCGGAGGCTGCCGCTGTCGGCGATCGCGCACAGCACCCGGAGGTGTCTCACGTCGAGCTCCACGTCCGGAGCATAGACGCCGCCGCACCGCCTCGCCAAGGACATGACAGGCATTCAAGGGCATGCCGAAGGGCCGGTCGGCGGATCGACCGGCGGACCGACCGGCGTATCGACCGGCGTATCGACCGGCGGATCGACCGGCGCGGCGCGCGGCGGACCCGGCCGCTATGCGGCCGAGCTATCGCCGGTTGGCATCATCCGCGAGGGCCCCGGGCGGGTCGAAGCTCGGGGGCAGCAACCCGCCCCGGTCACCGCCGGGGACGGCCCCCACCGTGCACCGCCCCCGGGCCCGGCCCCCACCGGCCCCGGCGCGGCGGCGCACCGCGAAACCGGAGCCCCGCATGAAGCGATCCGTGCTGTCCGCCGCCCTGGGCCTGGCCCTCGCGGCCGGCCTCGCGACCCTGCCCGCCACCGTGGCCGCCGCGGCCCCGGCCGCCCCGGCCGCCGTCCAGGGCTACACCCCCTCGACGTACGCCGGCTCGGCCGCGGAGACCGCGGACAACCAGGCCTTCTTCCAGGCCGTGATGGCCTCCGCCAAGGCCCGGCAGGCCGCCAACCCGTGGCTGCTGACCGTCACCGTCACCTACGACACCGCGAACGCGCCCTCCTTCACCGGCCAGATATCCCAGGCCGCGCAGATCTGGAACGGCTCGGTGCGCAACGTGCGGCTCCAGGAGACCGGCGGCAGCGGCGACTTCTCGTACTACGAGGGCAGCGACAGCCGCGGCTCCTACGCCAGCACCGACGGCCACGGCCACGGCTACGTCTTCCTCGACTACCAGCAGAACCAGGAGTACAGCTCGCTCCGCGTCACGGCGCACGAGACCGGGCACGTGCTCGGCCTGCCCGACGACTACTCCGGTCCGTGCAGCGAGCTGATGTCGGGCGGCGGCCCCGGCCCGTCCTGCACCAACCCGTACCCCGACGGCAACGAGCGCGGCCAGGTCGACTCCCTCTGGGAGAACGGACTCGCGGCGCGGAACTGACCCGGCCCGCAGGCGGGTTCGGAGCGGGGGGGGGGGCCGGCCGGAACGGGGGGGTCCCCCCCCCCCGGCCCCCCCCCCCCCAGAAACCCCCCCCCCCCCCCAACAAAACCCCCCAGGAACAACACAGCCAAAACAAAAAAAAA
>NZ_JBHVJT010000018.1:83793-103028 GCF_042798815.1 Kitasatospora sp. NPDC057738
AGAGTTGGGACTGGCCGGCCGCCCGTTTTCCTCCGTTTTCCCCCGCCCCCCCTCCCCCCAACCCCCCCCCCCCGCCGGGTGGTTTGGGCCTCTCCCCCCCCCCTCCCCCCCTCGCCCCCCCCCCCCGCACCGGGTACTTCCCCGGACGGGAGCCTAGCCGCCGCCGGAACGGAATGCCAGGGGAACGATTGAGTCAAGGCCAGGAAAAGACAACTCAATTCGGCCCCATCGCAGGGGTATTGGACGGTGCTATCGCGGGTTGGCATCATCCGCGCACGCACCGGGTTGCCCGAAGCTCTGGGGACACCACCCGTTGACCAGGTGTTCCCCCGGGCCGGCCCCCAACCGGCCACGTCACCTAAGGAATCGGAGCCCCCACATGAAGCGATCCGTGCTGTCCGCCACCCTCGGCCTCGCCCTCGCGGCCGGCCTCGCCGTCCTGCCCACCACGGCCGCCGCCGCGGCCCCGGCCGCCCCGGCCGTGCAGGGCTACACCGCCTCGACGTACGCCGGCTCGGCCGCGGAGGCCGCGAACAACCAGGCCTTCTTCCAGGCCGTGATGGCCTCCGCCAAGGCCAAGCAGGCCGCCAACCCCGGCCTGGCGACCGTCACCGTCACCTACGACGCCAGCTCCGCCCCGTCCTTCCGCAACCAGATATCCCAGGCCGCGCAGATCTGGAACGGTTCGGTCGCCAACGTCCAGCTGCGGTCCGGCTCGGCCGCCGACTTCCGCTACTACGAGGGCAACGACAGCCGCGGCTCCTACGCCAGCACCGACGGCCACGGGCGCGGCTACGTCTTCCTCGACTACCAGCAGAACCAGCAGTACAGCTCGGTGCGCGTGGTGGCGCACGAGACCGGGCACGTGCTCGGCCTGCCGGACCACTACTCCGGTCCGTGCAGCGAGCTGATGTCGGGCGGCGGCCCCGGCACCTCCTGCACCAACCCGTACCCGAACAGCGCCGAGCGCACCCGCGTCAACTCGCTCTGGGTGCGCGGCTGACCCGAGCGGTGAACGCCCCGGACCGGCCGCGCCGAGGCGGCCGGTCCGGGGCACCGCCGTGTCGGGGAGGTGTCGGGCCGGCGCTGCTGCCGGGCGTCGCCGGGTGCCGGGTGCCGGACGTCGTCGGAACCGGTGTCGTCGCCGCGGGTGCCGTCGGAACCGGGTGTCGTCGCTGCCGGGCGTTGTCGGTGCCGCGTGCGAGCATGCGGGCGAGACCCCTCCGCCCCCGACCGCCAGGAGCCACCGCCATGTCCCGTGCCGTCCCCGACCGGCTCGCCGACCTCCCGTACGCCGAGCTGCTGCGCCCGCACACCGGGCCGCTGCGCAGCGACGAGCGGTACGACACCGCGCACTTCGACGGGGGCGAGCACACCGACGAGTCGGGTGCCGGGGCGGCCTTCCTGGAGTGCGCCTTCACCGGTGTCGCGCTCAGCGGGGTCAAGCTGCGCCAGGCCCGGTTCAACGAGGTGTGGGTGCAGGCCGGCCGCTGGGTCGCCTGCGACCTGAGCGACTCCGAGTGGCAGGACAGCTCCTTCGTCGGCGGGGTGCTCGCCGGGGTCGCCGGGTACGGCTCGGCGCTGCGCCGGGTGGTGTTCCGGGGCTGCAAGCTGGAGGCGGTCAACCTGCGTTCGGCGGTCCTGCGGGACGTCGTGTTCGAGGACTGCCTGCTGCGCGACGTGGACTTCGGCGGGGCGAAGCTGACCGGGGTGTCCTTCCCCGGCTCGACCCTGGAGGAGGTCCGGCTGCGCGGCGCGACGCTGAGTCGGACGGACCTGCGCGGCGCCGTCCGGCTCGGCCTGGCCGACGGCCACCAGGGGCTGCGCGGCGCGGTCATCAGCTCCCCACAACTGATGGAACTGGCACCGCAGTTCGCCCACGCACTGGGAATCGAGGTCAAGGACCGCTGAGCACCCGGCCCCCTTCGCCCGTTCAGCCGGGCGTCGCTCGGTGACGCCCCGACGAACAGTCCGCCAATCCTGCCGCACGCATCTGGTGGGCCGCTTCGCGCGCGGTGGAGACTGCTGCGCGATCGGGTGAGCTCCGACTTGTGTGCACAACATCGCCAGCGAAGGGACGGGCCGGGCTGATGGCCGAGTTGAGTCGTAGGAAGTTCGTCACGCTGTCCGGTGCCGCCGCGGCGGGCCTCGCGGTGGCCGGCACCGGTGCCGCCGCGGGGGCCGCCCCGGGCGGCACGGCCGCGACCGCCGCCACCACCGCGCTCGGCACGACCGGCACCATCACCGACGCCCAGCACGTGGTGATCCTGATGCAGGAGAACCGCAGCTTCGACCACTACTTCGGCACGCTGCGCGGCGTGCGCGGCTTCGCCGACCGCAGCGCGATCCAGATATCCGGCGGCTACAGCGTCTTCAACCAGCCCAACGGCCTGTTCGGCCGCCAGTACCCGTGGCAGTTCAGCCAGACCAAGCCGGCCGGCGGCGCCGACCCCGAGCGCCTCGCCCAGTGCAACGGGGACCTCAGCCACGGCTGGTCCGACCAGCACAAGGCCTGGAACGGCGGAAAGCTGGATTCCTGGGTCGCCGCCAAGGGCAACGTCCGCACGCTCGGCTTCCTGACCCGCCAGGACATCCCGTTCCACTACGCGCTGGCCGAGAACTGGACCATCTGCGACGCCTACCACTGCTCCGTGCTGAGCGCGACCGGCCCCAACCGCACCTACCACTGGTCCGGCCAGATCGACCCGTCCGGCGCCGCGGGCGGCCCGGCCTACGACGGCGGCGACGAGAAGGGCCTGCGCTGGCAGACCTACGCCGAGGCGCTGGAGACGGCGGGCGTCAGCTGGAAGGTCTACCAGAACGCCGCCGACAACTACGGCGACAACGCCCTGGCGTACTTCACCAACTTCACCGGCGCCCCGGCCGGCAGCCCGCTGGCGGTCAAGGGCATGGGCTCGGTGCCCAAGGCCACCGGGAAGACCCCGGACGACATCGCCGCCGCGATCAAGGCCGACGTGCTGGCCGGCACCCTCCCGCAGGTCTCCTGGATCGTCGCCGACCAGGCCTCCTCCGAGCACCCGTACGCCACCCCGGCCGACGGCGCGCACTTCGTCCACATGGTGATCGACGCGCTCAACGCGGACCCGAACGTCTTCAACTCCACCGTGCTGTTCCTCAACTACGACGAGAACGACGGCTTCTTCGACCACGTCCCGCCGCCGGCCGCCCCGGCCGGCACCCCGGGCGAGTTCTACAACGGCACCAACATCGGCCTCGGCTTCCGCGTCCCGCTGATCGCCGTCTCGCCGTGGACCCGCGGCGGCTGGGTCAACTCCGAGACCTTCGACCACACCTCGGTGCTGCGCTTCCTGGAGGTCTGGACGGCAGCCCTCGGCAAGCCCGCCGCCTGTCCCAACATCAGCGACTGGCGCCGCCGCGTCTGCGGCGACCTGACCAGCGTGTTCGACTTCGCCCACCCGGTGTACGGCCTGCCCGCGCTGCCCGACACCTCGCAGACCATCGGCCTGTCCGCCTGCGGCCCGCTGCCCAACCCGGCCCCGGTGAACAACCAGCTGCCGGTGCAGGAGTCCGGCACCCGGCCCGCGCGCGCCCTGCCGTACCAGCCGAACGCCAACCTGGACCACTGGGACGCCGACGCCGGCGGCGTCATGCACGTCTGGGTGAAGATGTCCAACGACGGCGCCGCCCGGGCCTCCCACTTCGCCGCCTACGCCAACGCCTACCGCAGCGGCGGCCCCTGGCAGTACACCGTCGACTCCGGCAGCCCCGTCACCGACTTCTTCAACTGCGGCACCAACGGCTTCGGCAACGGCAAGTACGACCTGACCGTCGTCGGCCCGAACCGCTTCCTGCGCCGCTTCACCGGCGACCTCACCAAGGCGGGCAGGAACGCGGCCGTCACCGCCTCGTACGCGGTCGAGCCGGGGACGGGGAAGCTCGCGCTCCGGTTCGAGCTGGCCAACTCCGGCAGCACGGCGGTGACCTTCACCATCGCCTCGAACAACTACCGGACGGACGGCCCCTGGACGTACCAGGTCCCGGCCGGCGGCAGCGTCGGCGACGTCTTCAACGCGGTCGCGTACAACAACGGCTGGTACGACTTCACCGTCACGGTGGACGCCGACAGCAGCTGGTCCCAGCGCTTCACCGGCCACCTGGAGACGGGTGCGGCGAGCGTCACCGGCTGACGGCCGAACGCACCGGGCGCGGCGCGCGAACGCCGCCGGGCGGCGCCGTCCGAGGACGGCGCCGCCCGGTGCTCCGGCCCCCGCTGCTCAGTTCCCGCGGGCGTAGCCGGAGTCGACGATCCGCTTCGCGCCCTCGGCGTAGTAGCCCGGGTCCTCGGGAAGGTCGGTGGCCAGACCGTCGACGTACCGGTTGTACATGCAGAACGCGGCGGCGATCAGCACGGTGTCGTGGATCTCGGTGTCACCGGCGCCGGCCGCGCGGGCCGCCGCCACCGCCTCCTTCGAAACCGGCGCGGCCTGCTTCTGCACCTCCGCCGCGATCCGCAGCAGGGCCCGCATCCGCTCGGTGAGCGGCGCGGCCGAGGGATCGGTCAGGGCCGCCTTCACCAGGTCCTCGCCGCCGTCCAACTGCGCCGCGGCGAAGGCGCTGTGGGAGCCCTCGCAGAAGCGGGTGCCGTTGAGCCGCGAGACGTAGGCGGCGACCAGCTCGCGCTCGCCCCGGCTCATCGGGGCCGGGTCCCGCAGCAGCGCGTTGGCGAGCATCCCCAGCGGGGCCGCGGTGTCCGGGCGCAGCGCCAGCAGCCCGCTGATTCCCGGCTGTCCGTTGTCGATGGTGATGTGCGGCACGGGGCAACTCCCTTGTCCGGGACGGTCGGAGGACGCTCCATCGTCGCGGGTGCCGCGCCCTCGCGCCAACTCCGAGATTGCCCCGGCTCCGGCGGGAGCCGCCCGACCGGTCCGGCCGCTCAGACGAACGGTCCCCGGGGGAACCACGGGTCACGGACCTCGCGGGGGCCGTCCGGGGTGAGCAGGGTGAGGCTGTGGGCGCCGGAGGCGTACTCGGCCAGCTGGACCGAGCCGTGCCGGGTCTCCAGCTCGGCCTGCACGGGGACCGGCAGCTTGGTCAGCGCCCGCCGCAGCTGCAGGGCGTCGCGCCGGCTGATCGGCTGCGGGCAGCGCAGCACCAGCCGCAGCGGGCTGAGCGGTCCGCTCACCGGCACCCCGCTGCCCAGCTCGTAGCCGACCGCGCCGATCGGGCCCCAGGGCAGCCGGTGGTCCGCCACCAGCCGGCCGACCTCCGGCAGCAGGGCCAGCGCCGGGATGCCGGCCAGCCGTTCGGGGGCCAGCCGTTCGCGCCGTTCGACCAGCTGCTCGGGCCGCAGCGTCCGGGCCACCGCCGCCCAGGGGGCCAGCGCGTCCATCCGCTGTCCGGGGCGCGGGCCGCGCACGGTGACCGGGAACCACAGTTCGGGCGCCGCCTCCGGGTCCCGGGTGCAGCGCTGCGGGTGCGGGAGGTCCACCGGGCTGCCGACCACGGCGGGTGCCCGGCCGACCGTCACCCAGGGGTGCGCCCGCAGCACCGCCCGCGCCCACGGCGGCAGCTCGCCGCCGGCGAGGGGCCGCAGCGAGCTGGGGCACTGCATCAGCAGCAGGTCGTGCGCGCCGGGCAGCCGGCCGTCCAGCGCGGCCAGCGGGCCGACCCGCCGGCGCGGTCCGTCGTGCGGGTCCTCGGCGGTGCGCCGGGCGTGGCTTCCGGGATGTGCGACGGTCACAGCGGGCTCCAGAGGGTGGCGTCGATTTCGCCGACGGCCCCAATCTGCGCCCGGCCGAGGGCCCGCGGCTACGGTCCTTGGGCGCGTCCACCAGGGACCAAAGGCTCAAGGTGCGCCCGTGGGCACCCGGTGTGAGAGTGGGGGCAGCCCGGTCTTCCGACCTCCCGTCCACCCCGTTTGGAGGAGTCATGGGCATCTTCGACAGGTTGTTCCACCGGCCGCAGCACGAGTCCACCGGGCAGGAGGCCGCCCAGCGCGCCGCCCTCGCCCACGACGAGGCCGCCGACGCCTACGGCAACGACGTCGAGCGGACCCGGGAGCAGCAGGAACGGCTCGCCCAGGAGGAGGACGACCGGCGCGCCGCCGAGAACATGACCGCCGAGGGCGACCCCTGGGGCTGACTGAGCCCGGGGATCACCCCGCACGCGGCGGCAGCGGCGGTCGCCGCAGGTCCGGCCGGGGCGTGGACTCCGGCGGGGGCGCCGCGGCGGGCGCGTCCTCCAGCAGCTCCAGGGCCAGCTGGACGGCCGCGACCAGCTCCGGATGGCGCCCCCGGGCCCAGTCGCGCGGGGTGCGCAGCACGTGCACGTCCGGCTCGACGCCCCGGTTCTCCACCGACCAGCCCAGCCCGCCGCCGAACCAGGAGGCGTTCTTCGGCACCGAGATCTGGGTGCCGTCGCCGAGGGTGTGGCGCCCGCTCATCCCGACCACCCCGCCCCAGGTGCGGGTGCCGATCACCGGGCCGAGCCCGAGCAGCTTGATCGCCGCGATGATCACGTCGCCGTCCGAGCTGGTGGCCTCGTCGGCCAGTGCCACCAGTGGTCCGCGCGGTGCGTGCCGGGGCCAGCGCACCGGTCGGCGGTCCCGGCTGAAGTCCCAGGCCAGGACGTGCCGGGAGAGTTTCTCCAGCACCAGTTCGGAGACGTTGCCGCCGGCGTTGCCGCGGACGTCCAGGACCAGCGCGGGCTTGTCCAGCTCGCGCCGCAGGTCCCGGTTGAACTGCGCCCAGCCGGAGCCGCCGAGGTCCGGGATGTGCAGGTAGCCGCACCGCCCGTCGCTGAACTCCCGCACCAGTGCGCGTCGTCTGGTCACCCAGTCCTGGTAGCGGATGGGCCGCTCGTCGGTCAGCGGGGTGATCACGATCCGCCGCACCGGGCCGTCCGGGCCGCTGCGCAGGGCCAGTTCGAGCGTGCTGCCGCCGGTGCCGGCCAGCAGCGGCAGCGGTCCGCGCAGCGGGTCCACCGGGCGGCCGCCGATCTCCAGGAACTCGTCGCCGTCCCGGACGCCCTGGGCGGCCAGTGGGGCGCGGGCGCGCGGGTCGGAGGTCTCGCCGGGCAGCACCCGGTCGACCAGCCAGCGGCCGTCGGGGGCGTGGCGGGCGTTGGCGCCGAGCAGGCCGAGCGGCTGCTGGGCGAGCGTGGGGCCCTCGGCGCGCCGGGACGGGGTGACGTAGGCGTGCGAGGTGCCGAGTTCGCCGAGGAGTTCGCGCAGCAGGTCGGCGAAGTCGTCGGGGGAGCAGATCCGGTCCAGCAGCGGCTCGTACTGGGCGACCAGCGCGGGCCAGTCCAGGCCGGACATTTGCTCGTCCCAGAACTGGTCCCGGACGATCCGGGCCGCCTCGTGGTAGGCCTGGCGCCACTCGGCGGCCGGGTGCACGGTGTGGGTGATCCGGCGCAGGTCGACGGTGGTCCCGGCGGAGGGGGCGCCGACCGGGATCACCCGCAGCGTCCCGGCCGAGTAGACCGCGATCGAGCCGCCGTCCCCGGAGACCGCGTAGCCGTCCAGCTTGTCGACCACGGTGCTGCGGGTGCCCCGGGCCAGGTCGAAGTGCTCCAGCGAGGGGCGGCCCGAGGTGTCCTCCGGGCTGGCGAAGGTCTGGCCGAGGGTGCCGGAGATCGGCCAGCGCAGCCAGACCAGGCCGCCGCGCACCGCGTCGGTGGCCGAGTACTTGGAGGCGATCACCGGGAACTGGAGCAGCCGCTCGCCGATGCCGTCCGGGTCGACCCGGACGGTGCCGTCGCCGTCGTGGTGCGGTGCGCCGTCCTCGGCCGGGGCGGAGAACGGCGAGGGGGTGTCGGCGGCGAGCGGGACGAGGTACGGGCGGCAGCCGAGCGGGAAGGAGAGGTCGCCGGTGTGCACGTCGTGGACCGGGTCGAAGCCGCGCCAGGACAGGAAGGCCAGGTAGCGGCCGTCCCGGGTGAACACCGGCTGCTCGTCCTCGAACCGGCCGTCGGTGACGTCGGTGGTCGAGGAGGGCGCGTCGGTGCGGGTGAGCCGGATGCGGCGCAGTGAACGCCCGGCGACCGGCTCGGACCAGGCGATCCAGTGCGAGTCGGGGGAGAAGCGGGCGCTGGAGACCGGCCCGTAGCCGGAGGCGGCCAGTTCGCGCACCTCGCCGTCGGCGGCGCGGACCAGCAGCAGTCGTCCGTCCGAGGTGGTGGCGGCGAGCCGGCTGCCGTCGGGGGAGGCGGTGAGCTCCAGGACGCGGCCGATCCGTCCGGCGGCGAGCACCCGGTGGTGGTGCTTCCGCGGCCCGGCGTGGCCCGGCGGTTCGGCGTGGCCGGGCAGCGGCATCACCTCGATCGCGTCGGCGCCCTCGGCGTCGGTGATCCAGGCCGCCTCGCCGGTGTGTCCGAGCACCACCGGCAGCCGGGTGCGCACCCCGGGGGTGTCGGCGAGCGCGCGGGCCGGGCCGTCCTTGTGGGTGAGCCAGTACTGGCTGCCGCGCACGGTGATCACTCCGGCCCGGCCGGTCTGGTCGCAGGCGAGGTCCTTGACCTGGCTCGCGGCGCCGACCTGGTACGGGCGGCGGCCGGCCCGGGCGCCGCCGAGCGGGACGCGCAGCCGGCGCGGGGCGGGGGCGTCCAGGCCGTCCAGCAGCCAGAGGTCGCCGGCGTGCTGGTAGACGATCCGGGTGCCGTCGGTGGCGGCCTCGCGGGCGTAGTAGGAGGCGTGGTCGGTGTGGCGGCGCAGGTCGGTGCCGTCGGGGCGGCAGGAGTAGAGGTTGCCGATGCCCTCGTGGTCGGAGAGGAAGGCGACCCGGCCGGCGACCGGCATGGGGGCGGCGAGGTGCCCGGTGTGCTCGGGCAGGATCCGCTCGCCGTCCACCCAGAGCCGGCCGGTGGCGCCGCCCCGGTAGCGCTTCCAGGCGGCGGGCGCGTGCGGGGCGGCGCCGGTGAGCAGCACGGTCCGTTCGTGGCTCATCTGGGCGTCGCCGACCGGCCCCCAGGGCATCCGGCGGCCGGGTGAGCCGTCCGGTGGCAGGGCGTGCGCCCAGGTGTAGTGGCCGAAGGGCTCGTGGTAGGAGGTGACGGCCAGGATCTCGCCGTCCGGCAGCCAGCCGCGCACCCGGGTGTCCTGGCTGCCCCAGAAGCTGAGCCGGCTCGCCCGGCCGCCGTCGACCGGGGCGGTCCACACCTCGGGGGTGAGGCCGAGCCAGCTGGTCCAGGCGAGGGTGGTGCCGTCGGGGGAGATGCGGGGGTCGCTGACCCGGGTGCGGTCGCAGCCGACCCGCCAGGCCCGGCCGGTGCCGGCGCCGTCGGCGTCCAGCGGGGCGATCCAGACGTCGTCCTCGGCGGTGAAGGTGAGCAGGTCGCCGTGCAGGTGGGGGTGGCGGAGGTAGCCGGGCGGGGTCACCCCTCCATCCTTCGACGGGGTGTCACCCCCGGCAACCGGAGAAGCCGGGAACCGGTCTGGACCATTGACACCGCCCGGTCGAATCCACTTCAGTGGTCTAGTCCAACTTGGGTGCCAGGCCGGGCCGTTCCCCCCACTGGCGCGTGCTCCGGCGTGCCCTCGGACGTCCCCCACGACCGCGCCATCGCAGGAGCGCCCGCATGCGCAGAACACCCGTCCCCGGAACCCCGGTCACGAGCCGCCGCGCGGCCGTCGCCGCCGGTACCGCCTCCGCCGTCGCCGCAGCCGCCCTGGTCGGCGTCACACTGGGTCTGGCCCCCGCCGCCTCGGCCGGCGAGTTCCTGGCCAACGGCGGCTTCGAGTCCGGCTCGCTCGGCCCCTGGAGCTGCACCGGCAACTCCGGCAGCGTCGTCACCGGCCCGGTGCACGGCGGCAGCCGCGCGCTCGCTGCGGCCGCCACGGCCGGCGACACCGCCCAGTGCGGCCAGACCGTCACCGTCGCCCCGAACACCACCTACACGCTCAGCGCCTTCGTCAACGGCTCGTACGTCTACCTGGGCGTGGACGGCGGCGGCCCGAGCACCTGGACGCCCGGCACCGGCGGCGCGTACCAGAAGCTCAGCCTCAGCTTCACCACCGGCGCGAGCCAGACCAGCGCCACCGTCTACACCCACGGCTGGTACGGCCAGGGCACCTACTACGCGGACGACATCTCGCTGGACGGCCCGGGCGCGCCCAGCCCGACGCCCACGCCGACACCCACCGCGACCGCCTCGCCGACCGCGACCCCGACCGGGACGCCGACGGGCACCCCGACCGGAACGCCCACCGGAACCCCGACCGGGACCCCCACGGGCACGCCCACCAGCCCGCCCGCCGGCAGCCACACCCTGGTCGGCTACCTGCACGCGAGCTTCGCCAACGGCGCCGGCTACACCCGGATGGCCGACGTCCCGAACTCCTGGGACTTCATCAACCTCTCCTTCGGCGAGCCCACCTCCGTCACCTCCGGCGACATCCGCTTCAACCGCTGCCCGGCCACCGAGTGCCCGGGCGTCGAGTCGGACGACGAGTTCAAGGCCGCCATCGCCGCCAAGCGGGCCCAGGGCAAGAAGGTGCTGATCTCGATCGGCGGCCAGAACGGCCAGGTCCAGCTGACCAGCACCGCCGCCCGGGACACCTTCGTCAGCTCCGTCTCGGCGATCATCGACAAGTGGGGCCTGGACGGCCTGGACATCGACTTCGAGGGGCACTCGCTCTCCCTCAACACCGGTGACACCGACTTCAAGAACCCGACCAGCCCGGTCATCGTCAACCTGATCTCCGCGCTGAAGACCCTCAAGGCCAAGTACGGCCCGGGCTTCGTGCTGACCATGGCGCCGGAGACCTTCTTCGTCCAACTCGGCTACCAGTACTACGGATCGGGCCCCTGGGGCGGCCAGGACCCGCGGGCCGGGGCGTACCTGCCGGTCATCCACGCGCTGCGCGACGACCTCACCCTGCTGCACGTCCAGGACTACAACTCCGGCTCCGTCATGGGCCTGGACAACCAGTACCACTCGATGGGCGGCGCCGACTTCCACGTCGCGATGACCGACATGCTGCTCAAGGGCTTCCCGGTGGCGGGCAACACCAGCAACGTGTTCCCGGCACTGCCCGCCTCCAAGGTCGCCATCGGCATGCCGGCCACCACCAACGCGGGCAACGGCTACGTCGCCCCGGCCGAGGTGAACAAGGCGCTCGACTGCCTGACCAAGCTGGCCAACTGCGGGACGTACGTGCCGCGTTCGGGCGCGCAGCCGAACCTGCGCGGGCTGATGACCTGGTCGATCAACTGGGACCGGTTCGGCGGCCAGGAGTTCTCCAAGAACTTCAACGGCTACTTCGGGCGCTGACCCGGACGCTCCGCCGACCCGGACGCCCCGGCCATTCGGACGTTCCGCGGGCCGGACGCCCCGCGAGCCGACGCCTTCGGGGCCATGCTTGAACCTGACACCGGTGTGAGGTCCGAGCATGGCCCCATGGCGACCACACAGCTCACAACCCCGGTACCCCGCAAGCCCTTTCCCCTGTCCGCCCTGCTCGCCCTGGCCACCGCCGTCTTCGTCACCGGTCTCACCGAGAACCTGCCCGCCGGCGTGCTGCCCGGGATGAGCGAGGCGCTCGGGGTCGGCGAGTCCGCGGCCGGGCAGACCGTCACCGTCTACGCGATCGGCTCCGCCGTCACCGCGATCCCGCTCAGCGCGGCCACCGCCGGCTGGGGCCGCAAGCGGCTGCTGCTCTCCGCGATGGCGGGCTTCGCGGTCGCCAACACCGTCACCGCGGTCTCCACCAGCTACCCGCTCACGCTGGCCGCCCGCTTCCTCGCGGGCGTCGCGGCCGGCCTGGCCTGGGCCCTGCTCGCGGGGTACGCGCGCCGGCTGGTGCCGGTCGAGCAGCAGGGCCGGGCCATGGCGGTGGCGATGGCGGGCGTGCCGGTCGCGCTGTCGCTGGGAGTGCCGGTCGGCACCTTCCTGGGGCAGGTGCTCGCCTGGTGGGTGCCCTTCCTGGCCATGACGGCACTGGCGGTCGGCGTGATCGGCTGGATCGCGGCGCTGCTGCCGGACCAGCCCGGGCAGCCGGCCGGTGAGCGGGCACCGGTCCGCGAGGCGCTCGCCGTGCCCGGCGTGCGGCCGGTGCTCACCGTGACGGTGCTCTTCGTGCTCGCGCACACCATCCTGTTCACCTACATCGCGCCCTTCCTGGACCGGGCCGGCCTCGGCGGCGCCACCGGCACCGTGCTGCTGGTCTTCGGGCTGGCCTCGCTGGCGAGCGTCTGGCTGATCGGCGCGCACATCCACCGCCGGCTGCGGCAGTTGACGATCGGCGCCGCGCTGCTGGTCGCGCTGACGGCGGCCGTCCTCGCGGTGCGGTCCGGCAGCGCGCCGCCGGTGTACGTCGCGGCGCTGTTCTGGGGCCTGGGCTGGGGCGGCGTCCCGACCCTGCTCCAGACCGCGCTCGGTGACGCGGGCGGGGAGCGGGCGGACGCCGCCCAGGCCGTCCTGGTGACCCTGTGGAACGCCGCGATGGCGGGCGGCGGCGTGGTCGGCGGCCTGGTCCTGAGCGGCCTGGGCACCGGCGCCCTGCCCTGGACGGTGCTCGCGCTGATGCTCCCCGTCCTCGCAGTGGCCACCGCCGCCCGCCGCCACGCCTTCCCGCCCCGGCGGGGCGCGGCCTCCGTGGTCAGTACACCTAGCGCACCATCAGCCGGTTGACCGCCTCGACCACCTCGGGGGACGCCTTCGCCAGGGAGCCCGACGCGTACGGCGGCTGCGGGTCGTACTCGATCAGCAGCTGGATCGCCTGCGCGGTCGTGTCCCCGCTGATCACGCCGGCCAGCGTCAGGGCGAGGTCGATCCCGGCCGAGACCCCGGCGGCGACGGCGTACTTGCCGTCGATGACGACCCGCTCCGTCCCGGTCGGCTCCGCCCCGTAGTGCGGCAGCCGGTCCAGGACGCCCCAGTGGCTGGTGGCCCGGCGGCCCTTGAGCAGCCCGGCGGCGCCCAGGATCAGCGAGCCGGAGCAGACCGAGGTGGTCCAGGTGGTGGTCGCGTCCACCCGGCGCACCCAGTCGAGCACGGCCCGGTCCGTCAGCTGGGCCTCCGTCCCGGGCCCGCCGGGCACCAGCAGCAGGTCGGCCGAGTCCACCTCGTCCAGGGCGGCGTCCGCGACGAGCGCCAGGCTGCCGAGGTCGTTGCGCACCGGCCCCCGCTCGGCGGCGGTGAACACCACCTCGGCGCCGGGGATCCGGGACAGCACCTCGTACGGGCCGACCGCGTCCAGGGTGGTGAACTCGGGGTAGAGCAGGATGGCGATGCGCATCAGTGACCTCCGGTGGGTTCGGGTCGGAAGCGGCGTCGGTACTCGGCGGGCGGGGCGGCCAGGGCCCGGACGAAGGCGCGCCGCATCGCCTCCGGGGTGCCGTAGCCGCAGGAGCGCGCGATCTCCTCGATGCCGTCGTCGGTGTCCTCCAGCAGTCGCCGGGCGGCCTCCAGCCGGACCCCGTCCACGTACCGGCCGGGGGTCACCCCCACCTCGGCGGCGAAGGCCCGGGCGAAGTGCCGCGGCGACAGCGCCGACCGGCCGGCCAGCGCCTCGACCGAGAGGTCGGCCTCCGGGTGCTCGGCGATCCACCGCTGCACCTCGCGCAGCGGCCGCCGGGCCGCCACCTGGGCGGCCAGCTGGGTGCTGAACTGGGCCTGGTTGCCCGGCCGGCGCAGGAAGACCACCAGGTGGCGGGCGACCAGCAGGGCCGTTTCGCGCCCGAGGTCCTCCTCCACCAGGGCCAGTGCCAGGTCGATCCCGGCGGTGACCCCGGCCGAGGTGGCGATCCGCCCGTCCCGGACGTGGATCGGGTCCGGGTCCACCTCGACGTCCGGGAACCGCCGGGCCAGTTCCTCGCCGTAGGCCCAGTGGGTGGTCGCCCGGCGTCCGGCCAGCAGTCCGGCCTCGGCGAGCAGGAAGGCGCCGGTGCACACCGACACCACCCGCTCGGACCGTCCGGCCAGCTCCCGGATCCGTGCCACCAGGGCCGGGTCCGGGCGCTCGGTGTCCATCCCGCCGGGAACCAGCAGGGTGTGCACCGCCCCGACCTCGGCCAGGTCCGCGTCCGGCAGCAGCCGCAGTCCGCTGTGGCTGCGCACCGGACCGCCGCCGGGGGAGGCGGTGGTCACCCGGTAGGCCGGGGGCTGCCCGGACGCCCGGCCCGCCCCCGCGAACACCTCCAGGGGGCCGGTCACATCGAGGCTCTGAACGCCCTCGAAGAGGACGATGACCACGCTGTGCGCTCTCATACGGCCAGCCTCCCAACGGGGGGCGGTGGCAGCAATGACCTGCTTCCCACCTTTCCTGCCATCCGGAGCGTGCCGGGGGCACGTGGGCGGCGTGGGAACGGAGGGGCGCGCGGGAGGCGGGCGGGAGGCGGGCGTACGGGAGGGCGGACGCCGAAACGCCGGAAGGCCCTTCGCTCTCGCGAAGGGCCTTCCGGCTGTCTGTGCGCCGCCAGGGACTCGAACCCCGGACCCGCTGATTAAGAGTCAGCTGCTCTAACCAACTGAGCTAGCGGCGCCTGCTGACGTGGAGAACATTACCTGGTCAGCAGCCGAAACTCACAATCGGCCCGGGCCGGGGAGGCGGGCGCGCTCACATGGTGAGCACCACCTTGCCCCGGACGTGCCCGGCGCCGACCAGCTTGTGGGCCTGGGCGACCCGCTCGATCGGGAACGACTCCGAGATCTCCAGCCGCAGCCCGCCGGCCTCCCAGAGCTCGACCAGCTCGGCCAGCCTTCCGGCCGTCCGCTCGCCCCGCAGCCCCCGGACGCCCAGCCGCTCGGCGCCGGGGTAGTCGACCACGGTGCCGATCCGGGTCCGGTCGGCGACCAGTTCGACGGAGGCCTCCAGGGCGCCCCGCCCGGCGGCGTCGAAGGCCGCGGTCACCCCCTGCGGTGCCACCGCCCGGACCCGCTCGACCAGCCCCTCGCCGTAGGTGACCGGCACCGCGCCCAGCTCCCGCAGGTAGTCGTGGTTGCGCTCGCTCGCGGTGCCGATCACCGCGGCGCCCCAGGCCCGGGCCAGCTGGACGGCGACCGTGCCGACCCCGCCCGCGGCGCCGTGCACCAGCAGGGTGTCGCCGGGGCCGACGCCGAGCCCGGTGAGCGCCACGTGCGCGGTCTGGCCGGAGGCGGAGAGCGAGCCGGCCTGCTCCCACGGCATCCCGGCGGGCTTGGCCACCAGCCGGTCGGCGTCCACCGTGACCAGGTCGGCCTGGCCGCCCAGCACCCCGAAGCCCAGTACCTCGTCCCCGACCCGCCAGTGCCCGGCGTCCGGGCCGAGGGCGTCCACCACCCCGGCGAACTCGTTGCCGAGGACGAACGGCGGCTCGACCGCCAGTCCCGGCGGGCGGAACCCCTCGCGGATCGCGAGGTCCACCGGCTGCACGCCGGCGGCGTACACCCGTACCCGCACCTCGCCCGGCCCGGGCCGCGGGTCGGGCACCTCGGCGACCCGCAGGACCTCCGGACCGCCGTTCCCCGTCACGGTGACCGCTTTCATGCTGTTCCCGCCCCTTCTCGATCCCTCCGATGTCGACGATCATCCGACCTGAAGTGTGCTTGAGGTCAAGTCATTGTTCAGCGTGTCGACACCGATGGGCGCATTGTCAGATTTATCCTGGGCGGCGCTCAGCCGTCCGTCGTCGAGAGGAACCTCCCCGTGGGCCAGCTGCCCCTGTTCTTCCTGGTGCTGCTCGCCTCCGTGGTGACCATGCCACTCGGTCGGAGGATCGGCGTGCCGCAACCGGTGCTGATGACCCTGCTCGGCATCGTCATGGCGCTGGTCCCGCAGATCCCGGACGTCACCATCGAGCCCGAGCTGATCCTGCCGCTGGTCCTGCCGCCGCTGATCTTCGCGGTGGCCCGGCGCTCCTCGGTGCGCTACTTCAAGGCCAACGCCCGCTCGATCCTGCTGCTGGCGGTCGCCCTGGTGGCGGTCACCACGGTCGCCGTGGCCGGCACCGTGCACTGGCTGCTGCCCACCCTGCCGCTGGCCGCCGCCATCGCGGTCGGCGCGCTGGTCTCCCCGCCCGACCCGGTCGCCGCCGTCGCGGTGGCCGGGAGCGTCGGGCTGCCCCGCCGCCTGGTGGCGATCCTGGAGAGCGAGGGGCTGTTCAACGACGTCACCGCGATCGTCATCTACTCGCTGTCCATCGAGGCCATGGTCAGCGGCGACTTCTCGGCCGGCGACGCGGTGCTGCGCTTCGTGCTGTCCGCGGTGCTGGCCGTGGTGGTCGGCGTCGCGCTCGGCTGGGTCAACACCAGGCTCGCCGAGCGCCTGGACGACCCGACCCAGCAGGTCGCGCTCAACCTGCTGGTGCCCTTCGCCGCCTACACCCTGGCCGAGGAGATCCACGGCTCCGGCGTGCTCGCCGTCGTGGTCTGCGCGCTCTACCTCGCCGAGCGGGCCTCCGACGCGGACGCCGTCTCCTACCGGCTGGTCGGCAACGCCTTCTGGGAGGTGGTCGAGATCCTGATCACCGGCGTCGCCTTCGGCCTGATCGGCCTGGAGCTGGCCACCGTGCTCAAGGAGGCCGGCCGCGGCTGGACCGGATTCCTCGGCGACGCCGCCGTGGTCATCGCGGTGGTCGTCCTGGTCCGGCTGCTCTGGCTGCTGCCGGCCGGCTGGCTGTCGAAGAAGCTGCGCTCCGGCGACGACGAGGACACGCCGTTCAGCTGGAAGGAGAGCGTGATCCTCTGGTGGTCCGGCATGCGCGGGGTGGCCACCGTCGCCCTGGCGCTCGCCATCCCGCTCACCCTGCACTCCGGCGAGAACTTCCCCGAGCGCGGCCGGCTGGTCTTCATCGCCTTCAGCGTGGTGCTCTTCACCCTGCTGGTGCAGGGCCTCACCCTGCCCTGGCTGGCCAAGCGGTTCGAGCTGGACATCGACCAGGACAAGCACGAGCAGGCCGTGCGCCAGCTCTGGTGGCGGGCCGCCAAGGCCGGGCTCAGCCGGCTCGGCGAGCTGGAGGAGCAGGACCGGCTGCCCGCCGAGGTCGCCGACCGCCTGCGGGACCGTCAGCACGACCGGCTGGCCCGGCTCTGCCCGGAGAACTACGCCGAGGAGGAGGCCGCCGAGGCCAAGCTGCGGATGGCCCAGTGGCGCGCCGCCCGGGACGTCGAGCAGGAGATGATCGCCGCCTCCCGCCGCGAGATGCTCGCCGCCCGCAGTGAGCTCGGCGCCGATCCGGAGCTGGTCGACCAGGTGCTGCGCGGACTCGACCTGCGCTCCGAACGGAAATGACGGGGCGTCCGCTCCCCGCGGGCGCACCGCCCGCGCCCGCGGGGCGGAATGTGCGCGACCGGCCCCGGGGTTGCATAGGCTGAACCCGGGCAGGCCGTCAACGGAGTCGGCGCACCACCAGTACCCGCACGACCTCGGCGAACCCTCACGCCTGGCCCTGCCGGTTTCTGCACCCAGATGAATCGAGGACCCACCGATGTCGGAGACCCGCGCCGACGCCCGCACCCCGCTGGACCGCACCCCGCAGTGGGCCGCCCTGGCCAAGCACCGGGCCGAGCTGGGCGACACCCACCTGCGTGAGCTGTTCGCCGCCGACCCCGAGCGCGGCCGCCGCCACACCCTCCGGGTCGGCGACCTGCACGTGGACTACGCCAAGCACCTGGTCACCGACGAGACGCTGGAGCTGCTGCGCGAGCTGGCCGCCGCCACCGGCGTCGCCGAGCTGCGGGACGCCATGTTCCGCGGCGAGAAGATCAACAACACCGAGCACCGCGCCGTCCTGCACACCGCGCTGCGCGCCCCGCGCGGCGCCGTGATCGAGGTCGACGGCGAGAACGTGGTGCCCGAGGTGCACGCCGTCCTCGACAAGATGGCCGCCTTCGCCGACCGGGTCCGCAGCGGCGAGTGGAAGGGCCACACCGGCAAGCCGATCCGCGCCGTCGTCAACATCGGCATCGGCGGCTCCGACCTCGGCCCGGCGATGGCCTACGAGGTGCTCCGCTCCTACGCCAAGCGCGACCTCGACGTCCGCTTCGTCTCCAACGTCGACGGCGCCGACCTGCACGAGGCGGTCCGCGACCTCGACCCGGCCGAGACGCTGTTCATCGTCGCCTCGAAGACCTTCACCACCATCGAGACCATCACCAACGCGGTCTCCGCCCGCGACTGGCTGCTCACCGGGCTGCGCGCCGACACCGACGCGGTGGCCAAGCACTTCGTCGCGCTGTCCACCAACGCCCGGGGCGTGCAGGACTTCGGCATCGACACCGCCAACATGTTCGAGTTCTGGGACTGGGTGGGCGGCCGCTACTCCTACGACTCGGCGATCGGCCTGTCGCTGATGATCGCCATCGGCCCGGACGCCTTCCGCGAGATGCTGGACGGCTTCCACCTGGTCGACGAGCACTTCCGCACCGCCCCGCCCGAGCAGAACGTCCCGCTGCTGCTCGGCCTGCTCGGCGTCTGGTACGGCGCGTTCTTCGACGCCCAGGCGCACGCGGTGCTGCCCTACTCGCACTACCTGTCCAAGTTCACCGCCTACCTCCAGCAGCTGGACATGGAGTCCAACGGCAAGTCGGTGACCCGCGACGGCACCCCGGTGGACTGGCAGACCGGCCCGGTGGTCTGGGGCACCCCCGGCACCAACGGCCAGCACGCCTACTACCAGCTGCTGCACCAGGGCACCAAGGTCATCCCGGCCGACTTCATCGGCTTCGCCAAGCCGGTCGCCGACCTGCCCCCCGGCCTGGTCGCCCAGCACGACCTGCTGCTGGCCAACTTCTTCGCCCAGACCCAGGCGCTGGCCTTCGGCAGGACTCCGGAGGAGGTCGCGGCCGAGGGCGTGCCCGCCGAGCTCGTCCCGCACAAGACCTTCAAGGGCAACCACCCGACCACCACCATCCTGGCCGGGGAGCTGACCCCCTCCGTGCTCGGCCAGCTGGTCGCGCTCTACGAGCACAAGGTGTTCGTCCAGGGCGCGATCTGGAACATCGACTCCTTCGACCAGTGGGGCGTCGAGCTGGGCAAGGTGCTCGCCAAGCGGATCGAGCCGGTGCTGCTCACCGGTGAGGGCGCCGAGCAGCTGGACAGCTCCACCGCCGAGCTGGTCGCCCGCTACCGCGCGCTGCGCGGCCGCTGAGCCCGGGTCGGGCCGTCCGCTCCGGCGCGGGCGGCCCGGTCGTCCGGGGCCCCGGGCCTTCGGGCCTTCGGGTTTTCAGGCCTTCGGGCCGGAAACGCCGGAAGGCCCTTCGCTCTCGCGAAGGGCCTTCCGGCTGTCTGTGCGCCGCCAGGGACTCGAACCCCGGACCCGCTGATTAAGAGTCAG
>NZ_JBHVJT010000018.1:103128-121037 GCF_042798815.1 Kitasatospora sp. NPDC057738
CTGCTCTAACCAACTGAGCTAGCGGCGCCTGCTGACAGAGAAGACTCTAGCAGCGCCGTGCGGCCGAGCCAAAATCGAATACCGGCCGCCCCGCGTTCACCCTCCGGTCACGACGGGCGCCCCGGCGGGAACCGGCTCGCGCGCCGCCCGCACGCAGGCCCAGAGCACCACCGCGGCGCCGGGCAGCCGGGGACTGCGCTGTTCGGGTGCGACGATCCACCGGCCGGCGCCCTGCCCGGGGGAGTCCGGGCTGTTCACCATCCGCTGCAGGGGCGGCACGGTCACCGCGTCGCCCCTGCCGTGGCACAGCAGCGGCGGCACGTCCCGGGCCCACTCCTCCCAGGCCAGCAGCCGGCGCAGCCGGGGAGCGGCGCCGGGCTGGACGAACAGCAGCATCCGCCCCCGGTGGACGGCCACCGGCCCGCAGCCCGGTCCGGAGGCCCACAGCTCGTCCAGCACCCGGCGGCCGAACAGCGCCGGCATGCTGATCACGTCGAAGGCGCGCCCGCAGGGCAGCACCGACGGCGCCCAGGGGCGGCTCTCCCACAGGGCGCGCATGCTGCGCGGGTACTCGCTGGCGGAGGCGAGCCAGGCCTCCCCGGCCGCGCCGACGTACTCCACCGACGGGTGCATCACCGACGGGTATGTCGCCGACGGGTACGTCACCGACTGCTGCGTCACCGACTGCTGTGTCCAGATCTCCACGGGGAGCAGCCTGCGCGGCGCCCGCCCGCGCCGGGACGGAAAGCACTGTTCGCCGGACAGCGCGGCGGGGGACGGCGTACCCTTCCCCGCCGCGCATATGCCAGCGGCCCGTGTCCGGCGGACGGGCGCGGGGCTCAGTCCTCGTGCCGGCGCGGCTGGAGCAGGGTGCGGCCGTACTCGATCATCTTGGCGGCGTAGTCCGGGGTCCAGTCCGCCCGCCGGGCGACCTCGGCGTCGGACAGCGCGTCGAACCGGCGCGGGTCGGCGAGCTGCGCGGCGGCGACCGCCTGGAAGTCCGTGGCCCGCTCGGCGGCGGCCCGGAAGGCCAGGGCCAGTTCCGTGGAGCGGCGCAGCAGCTCCGCCGGGTCCTCGATCGACTCCAGGTCGAAGAATCGTTCCGGCTCGGGTTCGGCGGACTGCGGCTCGAACAGCAGCTGCACCGGACGCAGGCGCCTGGTGGGCTCGGACGACTCTGGGGAGTCGGGCATGGACGGACACCTCCGGGTCTCGGGTGGGGGTGGAAGGGATCTGCTCCGGGCTGCGCCGCCCGGTCGTGGCCGCCGTCCATTGTCTCGCGGCGGTGGCCGGTAGCGGAACGGTGCGCACGCGAGCGCTATTCCCCGGCTCGCGCCGGGCGTGCGCCTCCCGCGCCGCGCTTCCGGATCGCATGCGAATCGGTTGTCCCGGTGTACCCGGTCGTCCGACCGAGCTGGAGGGAACCCCCATGCGTGTGAGAAGAGGCCTCACGGCCCTCGCCCTGTCCGTCCTGCCCCTGCCGGGCGCGCTGCTCGCCGTCGCCGCCGTCGCCCCGCCCGCCTCGGCCGCCGAGACGGCCCTGGTGGTCACCGGGGAGCCGAGCGGCGCGGACGGCGTCTCGACGGCGACCTGCCCGTCCGGCACCCACCTGACCGGCGGCGGCTACCGGCTCCAGCCGGACGCGGACGGCCCGGTGCGCGCCACCGGCCCCACCGCCGACGGGCGCGGGTGGAGCGCACGGACGGAGCGGGGCCCGGTGGTGGCGTTCGCGGTCTGCGAGACCGAGGACTGACACCGGCGGCTACCTCAGGCGGACCCGGTGGCCGCCCAGGTGGTGCAGCACCTGGTGGTTGGCCTCCCAGCCGTCCGGAAAGGTCACCGGCACGCCCAGCTGCACCGGCTCGGTCGCGGGGTGCTCGTCCAGCAGCTCGGCGATCCCGGCCCGGGCCACCACGATGCAGGCGTGCCGATGCCGGGAGGCGAGCACGCAGAGCCGGCCGGTCTCCAGGTGGAAGGCGGTCGCGTCGGGGCGCCCGGAGAGCGGGTGCAGCACCACGGTGACGTCGTACTCGCGGCCCTGGAGGCGGTTGGCGGTGTCCACCGTGACGGCCGGACCGGCCGCGCCGTCCACCGGCACGCCCGCCTTGAGCAGCGCCGCGCGCACGGCCGCCGCCTGGTCCCGGTGGGCGGTGCCGACGGCGACCCGGTCCGCGGTGAGCGGGGCCTCGCCCTGCTCGGAGTGGGCGGTCAGCCCCCGCTCCAGCAGCCGGCGGACGGTGGCCGCGACGGCCGCCACGGCCTGCGGGTCGGTCCGTACGGTGTGCCGGGCGGGCAGCTCCAGCAGGGCCCAGCCGTGCTCGGCGGCCCGGTCGATCACCGCGTCCAGGGCGGAGCCGTCCGGGCGCACGGAGGCCGTCAGCCGGCGGTCGTCCGGGCCGGTGCCGGAACGGAACGGCGTGTACGGGTAGAAGGCCCGCGAGATCAGCGGCGCGGCGCTGGCGGGCAGCCGCCAGGAGACCGGCAGCCGGTGTGGCTCGATCTCCGGGTTGTGCGCCAGCATGGTGACCACCGCGCTGCCGGACGGGTCGTACGACAGCCCGGCCCACTGCTCGGTGCCGACCACGGTGAACGGGTCCAGCTGGCCCGGGTCGCCGACGAACAGCGCCCGCTCGAACAGCCGGGCCACCGCGAGCAGGGCGTCCGAGCGCATCTGGTACGCCTCGTCGACGATCGCGTGCCGCCACGGGGCCTCGGCCCGCACCCACTGCCACTTGGCCGCGGTGGAGATCACCACGTCGTGCTCGACCAGGTCGGCGACCTTGTCGGAGGGCGTCACGTTGGCGTGCTTCAGCACCTCCGGGCCGGGCCGTGAGTCCGCGGCGTGCAGTCGCCCGATCGTCAGCTCCGGCGCCTTCCCGGCCAGCCGGCCGACCAGGTCGTCCACCTGGCCGTTGGTCTGGGCGACGATCATCAGCCGCTCGCCGGCCTCGACCAGCTCGCGCGCGGCCCGCACCACGAGCGTCGACTTCCCGGCGCCGGGCGGGGAGTCCACCACCACGCCGCGCGGGGCGCCGGCCGGCGGCCGGACGGTGGCCGCCAGGATCCGGGCCACCGCGGCGTCGGCGGCCTCGCCCGGGGCCTGCTCGGGGGTCATCGGACGGCTCACTCCCACTCCTCGGAGACGGACGGGGCGGACGGGGCGGGTACGGGCGCGGCGCCGGGCGGGCCGCCGTGGGTCCAGGGGGTGTCGTCCGGCTCGGGCAGCGGCGCGGACTGGCGCACCGTCAGCTCGAACAGGGTGAAGGTGACCGACTCGCCGGGCTCGGGCAGGCTGCCCGGCTCCGGCTCCTTGCGGCGGCCCATGCCGGAGAGCACCCGCAGGGTGAGGGTGCCCCCGGCGGTGTCCACCGCGACGATCTCGGCCTTCTGCGCGGACGCGCCGTGCACGCGGTGCACCTCGCGGCCGAGGTCCGCGTGCGGACGGTCGGCGGTGCGCAGGGTGACCAGCGGGCGCGGCTTGGGGGAGCGGCCGGTGGTGTCCCAGTCCGGCACCACCTCCGTGACCACGCCGCTGAACGCCTCGCCGGCCAGCCGGTGCTCGGCCATCGCCAGCGGGTCGTCCAGCGCCTCCTGGACGTCGAGCCGGGCCTGCTCGCGCTCGCGCTGGGCGAGCTTGCGGGCCGCGGTGACGGCGTCGTCCTGCCGGGGCTGCGGCGGCTCGCCGGCCGCCAGCCGGTCCCGGTGGCCGGTGTAGGACCAGCGGTCGCCGGTCCAGCGCTCCTCCAGGTGACCGGCCGGCGGCAGGGTCCGCAGCAGGTCCAGGCCCCGCCAGACGTCCCGCCAGGTGGGCAGCAGGACGGTCGACAGTGCCTCCTCCAGCGCCGTCACCGCGGCCCGCACGGCCGCCCGGGCGCGTGCGGCGGCGGCCTCGTCGCGCTGCTCGGTGCTGTGCTGCAGGGCGCCCACCGCGGCGTCGTAGCGGGTGATCGCCGGGGCGAGCACGAACTCGTCGAAGCGGGGGTCGGTCGTCGGCCCGGCCGGCGGGTGCAGCAGCTGCCCCCGGTCGTCCCGGGCGGACTCGGCCAGCTCGGCCGCCTGCGCGCCGGTCAGACCGGCCGGCGGGTGGTGCCAGGCGAGCCGGGCCGCCAGGTGCTGGTCCTCCAGGTGGCTCTGGCCGGTCGCCCAGTGCCGGGCCAGCAGGCCGGTCATCGGCAGCAGCAGCGAGGACCCGGGCACCTGGGCGCGGTCGGTGAGGTGGGTCAGCCAGCGGCCGAGCAGCGGCACCCGGACCGGCGCCGGGTACGGGCCCGGCTCCGCGTCCTCGGCGGTGCGGCGGAAACGGGTCGAGCGGCCGATCAGGGCGAGGTGGTGCACGCCCGCGCCGTTCGGCACGATCAGCTGCGGGGCGTCCGCGCACAGCTCGCGGAACACCTGGGTCTTCTCGCCGCTCTCGGGGTCCTTCTCGGAGCCCTCGATCTGCTCGACGTCCTCGGCGAAGGACTCCAGGTAGGGCAGCAGGTCGGCGGCCAGCTCGGCCAGGAAGTCGAACCGCAGGGTGCGGTTGAGCGGCTGCGGCACCAGGTGCAGCCGGGGCGCGTCCCGGTCGGTGCCGAGCAGCACCGCGAGCGGCGCGCCGGACTCGCCGGCGGCGGTCAGCGGGACCAGCACCATCGGGCGGTCGGACAGGTGCCGGTGCCGGACGGTGGCCAGCGGCTCGGCCCGGCCGCTGCGGACGGCCTCCAGCCGGGCGAGGGTGGTGAGCAGACTCATGCGCCCGCCCCGCTTCGCCCGGCGGTGCTCCCGCGGCCCTCGGCCGGGGCCGCTCCCGCGTCGCGCCCGCTCATGCGACGGCCCCCGGGGCGCCGGCTCCGGCGGCCGTGGCTGCCGCGGCCGCCGCTTCCAGGGCCTCGGCGCGCAGTGCGGCCGCGTAGGCCAGGCGTTCGGCGGCGTCGTCCGCGCCGTCCAGGTCGTCGCCCTTGGTGCCGGCGGCGGCCAGCGCCCCGGACACCGTCCGGATGCTGCCCAGTTCGCCGCGCACGCCCCGGCCGAGCTGCTCGACCCGGTCGTCGCAGCGGGCCCGGGCACGGCAGTGGAAGCCGAGTTCGCAGGTGGAGAGGCAGTCCGGGCTGTACGCGGCGGGCACCGCCTCGACCGAGGCGGTCAGCTGCTCGGTGGTCCGGGCCGGCGCGCCGTCCTCGTCGGCGGCCAGGTCGAAGCCGGCGTCCGGCGGCAGCGCCTCCAGCAGCCGGCCGATGCCGGTCATCCGGCTCAGCTGGCGCCGGGTGGTGGCCAGTTCACGGCGGACGTCCACGGCCACCGCGGTCGGCCGGTTGCCGAAGTCCTTCGGGCAGACCAGCAGCACGCTGGTGCGCGGGCTGCCCGCGAGCCGCTGCTCGGTGTACGGGTCCTCGGCGAGCGGCTGCCCGGCCGCCGCGGCGGCGGCCTGCTGGAGCGCCAGCACGTACACCGCGGCCTGCCGGGCGGCGGCGCCGACCTTGGCCGGGTCCGCGCTGCCGTCCAGCACCGGGAAGGACTTGATCTCGACCACGGTGCACCGCCCGCCGTGCACCACCAGGGCGTCCGGCTCCAGGTAGGCGGTGCTGCCGGCCACCGCCAGGCGCAGCATCGGGTGGTCGAGCAGCGTCCAGGCCTCCGGGTCGGCGGCGGCCGCGGCCAGTGCCTCGGCCGTCCGGTCGGCGCGTACGGCCGGGCCGGAGCGGTGCAGCAGGTCCGGCACCCGGAGCGGGGCCCGGTCGTCCGCCGGGAGGCCCAGGTGGTGGCGCAGCGGCTCCAGCAGCGGGGCGTAGCCGTCCGCCTTCAGCCGGGACTCGAAGATCACGCCGCGGGCGATGGCGAAGGGGGACTGGCCGAAGGGGGCGGGGCGGCCGAGCCGGGCCGCCAGCGCGGACTTGTCCACCCCGGCCGCGTCCAGCACGGCGCGGCGGTGGCAGCCCGGATTGGCGGCGAGCGCGGCGAGGGAGCGGGCGTTCAGACTGCGTTGCGGGGCCGGTCCGCGCAGCTCCGCGAGCCGCTGGGCGAGCGGCTCAGCGGGCCCGCCGGGCGGGACGTTCGTCGAGACGTTCATGGTGCGGCCCAGTGTCGCATCCGGGTCCGACAACGCGGTGCGGACCGGCCGTTGGACGACCGGGCGGCACAGCGGTCGACACGCCGGCCGGTGCACCGGCCGGCACCCGGGGCGGCCGTGGTCGGGCCCCCGGCGGACCGCGCCCGCCGGCGTGCGGCCGCGGCCGCCGCCACGGCCCCCGCGATCGTGGCCGCCGTCCGGGTGGGGGATCATGGAGCCCGGTGCTCAATGGTGAGACCGACCGTTGCCACCGCCCTGCTGTCGCTAGGAGCCCCCATGCCCGCCCGCATCGTGCTGGTCCGCCACGGCGAGACCGAGTGGTCCGCCACCGGCCGCCACACCGGCCGCACCGACATCCCGCTGACCGAGGAGGGCCGCGCGATGGCCCGGGCCCTCGGCGCCCGTCTCGCCAAGGCCCCCTGGAACGGGCTGCCGGACGCGCTCGTCCGCACCAGCCCGCTCGGCCGGGCGAAGGAGACCTGCGAGCTGGCCGGTTTCGGCGACCGCGCCGTGGAGCGCCCGGAGCTGATGGAGTGGGACTACGGCGCGTACGAGGGCCGCACCGGCGCGGACATCCGGGCCACCGACCACCCCGGCTGGCTGATCTGGCGCGACGGGGTGCCCGGCGGCGAGAAGCTCTCCGACGTGGCCGCCCGGGTGGACGCCTTCCTGGCCGGCCTCAACGAGGAGCACGGCGTCCCGGAGCCGGACACCACCGTGATGCACTGCGCCGACCGGGACGTGGTCCTGTTCGCGCACGGCCACCTGCTGCGCATCCTGGCCGCCCGCTGGCTGGGTCTGCCGCCCGAGTTCGCCCAGCGGTTCAAGCTCGGTACGGCCGCGCTCTGCGTGCTGTCCTGGGAGTACGGCGCGCCGGCGGTGGAGATCTGGAACGACCTGTCCCACCTGGACGGTCCGACCGCCGGGCACTGACCCCGGGCGGGCGCCGACCGCGCCGGTCCCCGGTCCGTCGGGCGGCCCGGGGCTTCTCCCGGGGGCCTGCCCGGGCCCTGTGCGGGTCCTACGCGGCCGCCGCCCGGTCGTAATCGGTCAGGAACCGGCGCACCTCGGGCACCGCGACGTGCCGGCGCAGCCGTCCCGCGGTGTCCGCGAGCATGCTCCGGATCCGGGCCGAACCGACGGCGTCGAACAGCGCGACGGCGGCCGAGCCGTGGTGCGCCGCGCCCGCCAGGTCCCCGCGGCCGAGCCGGTCGTGGGCCAGCTCGGCGGTGTACAGCACCCGGTTGCGGAGGAAGTGCGGCTCCTGGAGCGTTATCGCCAGCACGGCCTGCTCGCTGGCGCGGTCCCAGTCGCCGAGCGCCGACCAGCACTGCGACTGGAGCCCGGCGATCTCGGCCTCGCCGAAGAAGGACATCCACTCCGGGTCCCGCGCACCGGGGCCCCGGTCGAACAGGGCGTACGCCCGGCCGAGGGCGCGCTCGCAGGAGGCGCGGTCCTGGAGCAGGGCCCACGCACCGGCCTCGCGCATGGTCAGCAGGGCGAGCAGCCGCTCGGAGTCCAGCTCCCGGGCGGCGACCTGCCCGGCCTGGGCGGCGCGCAGCGCCTCGCGCGGGCGGCCGGCGTCCCGGGCGAGGAAGGCGCTGTTGCAGAAGACGTGCGCCTCCAGCCCGGAGTCCCCGGCCATCCGGGCGGTGGCGAGCGCCTCGGAGTAGAACGAGCGGGCGTCCGCGAGACGGTTCGAGTCATGGGCCAACCAGCCGACGGAGATCGCGAGTTCACCCGCTCCGGCCTGGAGCCGGCGCTCCGTCTCGGCGCTGTACTCGCACTCGTTGAGCAACACGTAGGCGTTGCGCAGCGACCGCCCGGCGAGCTCGTACAGGGCGTCGGCGCCGTGCGCGTCGTCGGCCAGCCGGATCTCCCGGACGGCCTGCTCGACGCCGAACACCTCGGCGGCGCCGACCCGGCGCGACGGCGCCACCGGCCCGGGGCGGCCGGGCACCAGCGGTTCGCCGCCGAGCAGCGACGGTGCGGTGAACTCCGCACCGGGGAAGGCGCCTCGGGCGGTGAGCGCACCGGAGGCGCCGTCGGCACCGGCCTGCCGGCCGGCGGCCGATGCGGGTCGGTCGATGCCGATCACGGCGGCCAGCGCGGTGGTGCCGCCGGCCAGGAACGTACGGCGACGCACGTCGTCGTTCTCCTCGTCGAGATAGGGCGATCCATCGGGCCCCCGGGGCGCCGTCCCGGGACTCGGCCACGGGGGCCCGTCCGGAGCGGCTGGATCCGCGTACGGCGAGGCAGCGTACGGGAGTTGAGTGGAGAGTGGTGAGCGCGGGGCGGGCGGGGGCGGGAACGTCGGGTGGAGCGGAGGTGGTTCGCTCCACCCGCCGGATCCGGCCACCGGGCGGCGGCGGACGGAGGTCCGGGGGGCGAAGCCGAGGTCGGTGAGCGTGCGGTCCGGCCACATGTGCCGGAACACCCGCTCGTAGGCGTAGTTGGGGCAGCGGATCTCACCGGATTCGACCCGTCCGACGTAGCGGGCGTCGCAGGACACGTGCTCGCCGATCTCGCGGGCGGCCCTGCGGACGGCCGTGGCGAACTCGCCGGGTGAACGGTCGCCGCGCAGCGCGCGCATCACGGGGTTGGGGGACGGTCGGTTCGGCTCGGCCGGTGGGGTGGCTGCCATGGCGCCGAGAGTACTCGGAGTCACCGAGCGGCCACATTCGGTTGGCCGGACATTCAATGTCAATGCAGGGCAAAAGGGGCGATGTTGCTGGGTATCCGCCATGAAATGCCATGCCTTGCTGTAATGCGCCCCGTGGCCTGCGGCGCTGGCCCCGCGTTGTCCTGGTACGCGGAAAAAGCCCATGCCGTCGCCCCGGCCCGTCCCAGCCCGGCGGCCCCGCCCAACGGCTGTGCTTCCGGACCGACGAGGTACAGGAGAGCCCATGATGGCCACCGGACTGCCGCAGTACCGACCCGTCCGCGGGGGAGTGCTCGCCGGCGCCGCTCCCGCCCTGCTCCCCGAACCCGCCGACGACCGGCGCCCCGGCCGGGGACCGGTCGAGGGCGGCCGCACCCCCTGCGGCGGCCGCCGCCGCGAGCGCACGACCCCCGACGAGGGGACCTCCGTCACCGCCTGCGACACCGTGACCGTCGCCCTGCGGCACGGCCTGGAAGCCGTCGACATCCTGAGACTGCGCCGCGCCTGCGGAGCCGTCCTGCAGAGCCGCAACGGCAGCACCGTCTCCTTCCTCGTCCCGGCCGGCACCTGGGAGACCTGGCACCTGCCCGGCAGCTCCTGTACCGCGGGCGCGCTCGTGCCCGCCACCACCGACCCGCGCTGGGTGATCCCGCCCTCCGGCGCCGGCCGCACCGCACGCCCCACCGACGCCTGGGTGCTCCGCTCCGCCCTCTGCGAGGCCGCCTGCACGCTCACCGCAGGCGGCCTCGGCCCGTTCTAGCGGGCGTGCCGCGCGGATCCCGCCGGGCCCCCAACCTCCGGCCGGGTCCCCGGGGCACGCCCCTGACCTGTGGGTGTTCCACCCCGACGGCGATAATGGCCGGTATGGGACGAAGCAGCAGAGCCGCGCGCGGCCCGGAACCGGCGGCCACCACCGGACCGGACGGACGCACCCACGCCCAGGGCCCGCTCAGCCGCCCCGTCGGCTCCGGCCTCGCCGAACTGCGCCCCGACCGCGACCGCCCCGCCGCCTGGTCGCTGCTGATCGACGGCGCCCCGCAGTCCCTCGTCGACCTCGCCGACCCCACCCACCTCGGCTTCGAGTACCAGCGCCGGCTCGGCCACCTGATCGACCTGGTCGCCCCGCCCGGCCGCCCGCTCACCGTCCTGCACCTCGGCGGCGGCGCCCTCACCCTGGCCCGCTACACCGCCGCGACCCGGCCGCGCTCCCGCCAGCAGGTCGCCGAGATCGACACCGCGCTCACCGAACTCGTCCGCGCCGAACTCCCCCTGGACCGCGGCTGGCAGATCAAGGTGCGCGGCGCGGACGCCCGCATCGTGCTGGAGCGCACTCCCGAGGACAGCGTCGACCTGGTGATCACCGACGTCTTCTCCGGGGCCCGCACCCCCGCCCACTGCACCACCGTCGAGTTCACCACCCTCGCCGCCCGGGCCCTCGCCCCCGGCGGCTGGTACGCCGCCAACATCGCCGACGGCGGCGCCCTGCCCTTCGCCCGTTCCCAGGTCGCCACCCTCAGCGCGGTCTTCCCCGAGCTGTGCCTGATCGCCGACCCCGCCGTGCTGCGCGGCAAGCGCTTCGGCAACCTCGTCCTGGCCGCCGCCCACACCCCCCTCCCGGTCGCCGACCTCACCCGCCGCGCCGCCTCGGACTCCGCCCACGCCCGGGTCGAACACGGGCGCGCCCTCACCGACTTCGCGGCCGGAGCCGTTCCGGCGACGGACGCCACGGCGGCCCCGTCCCCGGAACCGCCGCCGGGGGTGTTCCGCTGACGGCCGCGGCCCGGCGCGTCCAGCGGTGAACCCCGGCAGCGCCGTGCCGCCCGCCGCAAATCCGTTGGCGGACGACCGGATCGCGGCCGACAATGGCGCTGCCGTCCGGCCACCGACCCGAGGGGGCGCCATGGAGATCAGACCGGCCCGGCCGGACGAGGCCGCGCTGCTCACCGGCATCGCCCTGCGGTCCAAGGCGTACTGGGGCTACGGCGAGGCGTTCATGGCCGCCTGCCGGGCGGAGCTGACCGTGGACGCCTGCGTGATCGAGCGGTCGGCCACGGTGGTGGCCGAGCACGGCGGGCGGGTGCTGGGGTTCGTCTCGCTCTCCGGCGCCCCGCCGACCGGGTCGCTGGACCAGCTGTTCGTCGAGCCGGAGTCGATCGGCCGAGGCGTCGGCCGCGCGCTGTTCGAGCAGGCCCGGGGCCTGGCCGTGGAGCTCGGCCTGCGCCGGCTCACCATCGACTCCGACCCGAACGCCGAGCCGTTCTACCTCGCGATGGGTGCCACCCGGGTCGGCAGCGTCCCGTCCGGCTCGATCCCGGGGCGCGAACTCCCGCTGCTGGTCCTGGACCTGGCCGTGCAGTAGGCGGGCTGCCGCTGCCGCTGCCGCTGCCGTTGCCGCCGCCGCTGTCCCGGCGCGCGCCCGGCGGCGGGAGACGCCTCGGCGGCCCCGGGACGCGCGCAGCCCGACGCCGCGGCTCGACCGACCCGGGACCGTTCGCTGCCGGAGTGGCACCGAGTCCCGGGCCTTCGGTCTTCGGCCGGGCGGTGCCCCCGCCCGCGCCTCGCGATGCGCGTACCCCGGCGTCGGCCCGCTCGTTCTCCGGGTGGACGGCGGGAGTTCGAGTTCAGTGCCCGCGTGGCAGCCCGCGGTGCTTCCACATGGCCGCCCCGGTGAGCAGCAGCCCGGCGGCGATGGGGGCGAGGACGGCGGTCGCGGTGGCGGAGCCGTCATGGGAGGTGGCCGCCGTGGCGGTGTCGGCGATGGCCACCGCCGCGGGCGTCCGGCCGGGGCCGGCTCCGGCGGGGGCCGTGGAGTCCGCCGGCCGGTCGGGCTCGGCGGCGGGTCCTGCCCGGTCGACGGTCGTGGCCGTCGCCTCCTGGACCAGCGGTCCCTCCGCGGCCCGGCGCTGCCGGGGAACGGCGGGAAGGGAGTCGCCGGGTCGGCGGCGGGCGGCGGAGGACAGGCCGGCGGGTCCGCCCTCGCGGGAGGCGCGGGGGTCGTCGGGCCGGGCCCGGGCGGGGAGGGTGTCGAGGAGGCCGGAGGCGAGCGCGAAGGCGTCGGGGACGGCCGCCCGTTGGCCGGGCAGGGGAAGGCCGCCGGCCCGGATGCGTTCCTGGAGGGTGCCGCCGACCGTGCCGACCGCCCCGGTGGTCCCGTCGGCCGGGCCGTTGCCGGCCGGTTCCCCGGCGGCCCCGGGGGAGCGGTCCGGCGGGCCGCCCGCCGACGGTCTGCCCGCCGAGGGCCCGGACCCGACGGGACGCTCGGCTGACTGTCCGTCGAGGGCGGGTCCGTCGAGCACCGGCCGGTCGAGTGCCGGGGCGCCGTGCAGCGCGCGCCGGACGGCGGGCCGGGCCGGGTCCGGCGGTGGGTCGGCGGCGGCCGCGTACGCCCCGGGGGCGCCGACCCCCCAGAGTTGGGTGAGCAGGGCTCCCGCGGCGGCGACGACCCGGGGGCGGGGCAGCCACCGGGCGATCCCGCGGCGGGCACCGGCGTCGCCGCGAGGGGCGGGTTCCTGGGGCTTGGTCGCGTGATTGGCTCGCACGTGAATCGAGAACGAGCGGCCGGGTGGTGAGGTCACGCCCGCCGTCACGGACGGTCATCGCGCGGGTGGCCCCGGGGCCGGCGCTCCCGGGGCCAACGGCCGCGTGGTGGTCAGGAGTTGGGGCGCAGCGTCCAGGTGACCGTCATCACGCCGGTGACGGCGCCGTCGGCGCGGGTGATCTCGACGGTGACCGGGAACTCGGGGCGGCCGCCGGCGTCCAGCTCGGCGACGATCTCGGCGGCCGGGCGGCCGAGCACGGCGGTGGCGGTGACGTCGCCCATGGCGAGCTTCTTGTACGCGATCTCGGCGTTCACGGCGAGCGGCACGGCCCGGGACAGCTGGTCGCCGAAGGCGGCGAGCACGATGCAGCCACTGGCGGACTCGGCCAGCGTGAACATCGCGCCGGCGTGCGGGCCGCCGACGTGGTTGTGGTACGCGGGCTGGTCCGGCAGGCGGAGAACGGCCCGCTCCGGAGTGGTCTCCAGGTAGTCCAGGTTGAGGGTGTGCGCCATCGGCACGGTGTCGTCGAGCAGCTTGCCGATCGTGGGTGTGGTCATGGCGACGATGTTACTAGCCGGTAGCTTCCGGCGGCAGGGGGTAGGCCGGAAAGTCGACCCGGCGGGCACGTGTGAGGGAGCGCACATCCGGGTGGGGGGCGTGCAACTGAGGCCGTGCACAGCTGAGGGAACGCGAAAACGCCCGAGGGGCCGATCTCTTGAAGAGATCGGCCCCTCAGGCTCTGGGGTGAGTGACGGGACTCGAACCCGCGGCCACCTGGACCACAACCAGGTGCTCTACCAACTGAGCTACACCCACCATCTGTCCGGTCCGTTCCCGCTCTCGCGTTCCCGTTCCGACAGGAAGAACTCTACAGGATCCGAGAGGGTGCTCGCGCCAGGGTTTCGATCCGGCTGACGCGGGCACCTCCTCCGACCCTCCGGCGGGGTTCCGCCGGGCCGTTCCGGGAGCGGACCGGCCCGGCGGAACCGGGTTCAGTTCGCCGGGGACCGGTACTTCCCGGCGATCGCCCGCGCCGTGTCGGCGTCCGGGCCGGGCTGCGGGACGAACACCGCCTCGCGGTAGTACCGCAGTTCGTCGATGCTCTCCCGGATGTCGGCGAGCGCCCGGTGGTTGCCGCCCTTCTGCGGGCTGTTGTAGTACGCCTTCGGGTACCAGCGGCGGGCCAGCTCCTTGATCGAGGAGACGTCCACGATCCGGTAGTGCAGGTGCTTCTCCAGGGCCGGCATGTCCCGGGCCAGGAAGCCGCGGTCGGTGGCCACCGAGTTGCCGCAGAGCGGGGTCTTCCCCGCCTCCGGCACGTGCTCGCGCACGTAGGCGAGCACCCGCTCCTCGGCCTCGGCCAGGGTCACGCCCTGCTCCAGCTCCTCCAGCAGCCCGGAGGCGGTGTGCATCTCGCGCACCACCTCGGGCATGTTCGCCAGCGCCTCCGCCGGCGGCCGGATGATGACGTCCACGCCCTCGCCGAGGATGTTCAGCTCGGAGTCCGTCACCAGCACCGCGACCTCGACCAGGGCGTCCCGGTCGAGGTCGAGGCCGGTCATTTCACAGTCGATCCATACCAAACGGTCATTCACACAACTCACCCTACGGCGCGATCACGCGCCGCGGGGACCGGTGGAGCCGAGCGGGGTGCCTCGGCCTGGTGCTCCTCCGGCCCGTCGTGCGTACCGGGGCCGTCCGGGTGCTCGCCCTCCCGGCCGGCCCGGACCGCATGGCCGTCCCGTCCGGCCCGGACCTCGCGCGCCGCCCGGGCGCCCTCGGCCGAGGGCCGGCCGGCCGCCTGGCCGCGGACCTGCGGAGCCCGGGCCTGGCGACCGCGGAGCTCACCCGGCCCCGAGCCCGGCTGCCCGGCCGGGGCCGGCATCCGTCCCGCGGCCGCGCCGTGACCGCGCCCGGCCGCACCCGGCTCGTCCGCGGGCCGCTCGGCCGCGCTCCGGTGCCCCTGGCCCTGACCGCGGACCCCCGGCTGCGGGAGACCGTCCTCCGCCGCCGCGTGCTCCGCGGTGCGCGGCGGACGTCCGGTCCCCGCCCCCGGTCCGGCCTGCGCCGGAACCACCGGCGGCCGCAGCGGACCGCGCCCTGCCGCACCCTGCTGCCCGGGGTGCGACTGCTGTGCGGCCTGCTGGTGCGGGTACGGCTGACCGGCCCGGACGTGGAAGGGCTGGCCGGTCGGCGTCCCGACCTGGCCCGGACCGAACCCGCCGGGCTGGCCGTGCGCTCCCGGCTGCCCGTGACCGATCTGCTGCCCCTGCTGGCCGTGCGGCACCGGTTGCCCGTGCTGCCCGACCGCGAGCGGCGCCCCCGGACCGGCCGGGAACGGCTGCGCCGACGGCACACCGTGCGCCCCACCGAACAGCGGCCCGCCCGCCGGCGCGACCGCGCCCGCCGGGTGCGGCAGCGCTCCGGGCAGCCGCAGGTCGCCGAGCGCACCGGCCGGCGCGCTCGGCTGCTGACCGGGACGGCGGGCCCGGTAGCTGGTCCGGTACGCGGCCGGGGAGACCCCGAGCTGGCGCCGGAAGTGCCCGCGCAGCGCCACCGGCGAACGGAACCCGCACCGGCGCGCGACGTCGTCCACCGACAGCTCCGAGGTCTCCAGCAGCCGCTGCGCCTGGAGCACCCGCTGGGTGATCAGCCACTGCAGCGGCGCGCTGCCGGTGAGCGTGCGGAACCGCCGGTCGAAGGTGCGCCGGCTCATGTACGCGCGAGCCGCCAGCACCTCGACGTCGAACTGCTGGTTGAGGTTCTCCAGCGCCCACGTGACCACCTCGGCCAGCGGGTCGTTGCCGATCTCCTCCGGTAAAGACTGATCGATGTACTGGGCCTGTCCTCCGCCGCCGCGGCGGCTCGGCACCACCAGGCGGCGGGCCAGCGCGTTGGCCGCCTCGGCGCCGTGGTCGCTGCGCACCACGTGCAGGCACAGGTCGATGCCGGCGGCGGTGCCGGCGGAGGTCAGCACGTCGCCGTCGTCGACGAACAGCTCGCGCGGGTCGACGTGGACCCGCGGGTAGCGCTTGGCCAGCGTCGGCGCGTACATCCAGTGGGTGGTCGCCGGGCGGCCGTCGAGCAGACCGGCGGCGGCCAGCACGAAGGCGCCGGTGCAGAGCCCGATGATCCGGGCGCCCTCGTGGTGGGCCTTGCGCAGGGCGGTGATCGCCTCGACCGGCGGCGGCTGGGAGATCGAGCGCCAGGCCGGAACGACGATCGTGCCGGCCCGGGCGAGCGCCTCCAGGCCGTACGGGGCGGAGAGGGTCAGGCCGCCGGTGGTGGCCAGCGGACCCTCCTCGCCGGCGCAGACCAGCAGGCGGTAGCGGGGCACCCCGGCGTCCTGGCGGTCCACGCCGAAGACGGAGAGCGGGATGGAGCTCTCGAAGATCGGGGCGCCGCCGAAGATCAGCACGGCGACGGTCTCCCGGCGGCGCCGGCCGGACAGCTTGCGCGGGGCGGAGGACGTCATCGGGGTCGGGGAGCCGTTCGCGCCGGGCCCGCCGTGGCCCAGCGGGCCGTGGCCGTGGCCGGAGCCGAGGGCGAGGCCGCCGAGCGGACCGCCGCCCGGGCCGGCGGCGGGGGCGCCGTTCAGGCCCGGGGCGCCGCCGCCGTAGCCGGGGTGGCCGGAATGACCGGGGTGGCCGGCGTGGCCGGGATGGCCTCCGTACTGGCCGGGATGGGCGAGGTGCCCGGGGTGGCCGGAATAGCCCGGGTGCTCGCCGCCGTAGGGCTGGCCGGGACTGACGAGTCCTCGGCTGACGGGCTGTCCGCCGAACGACGACTGTCCGCCGAAGGCGGGCGGGCCGCCGTAGGGGGACTGGCTCCCGTAGGGCGTCGCCACGCCGTGGTCCGCGGCGGTCGGCGTCGCACCGGGACCGCCGCCGGCGCCCGCCCCGGGGGAGGGCACCGTGGAGTACGAGGAGTGCGAAGCGGCGCCCTGGGGGCCGGAGGTGCGGGTGGTGGCGATCGCGGTGGTGCCAGTGCCTCTCGCGGACCGACCCGCGCCGCCGGCCGCCGCCTGGCCGCTGTCAGGACCCGCGTCGCTCCTGCTCACCCTGCTCAAGGCGCTCAAGCCCCCTCGGTGGTGTGGTGTGGGTGGTGCGGCACTGCTGGCCAAGATCGAAATCTATCGGGTGGACCATTGCCGTTGTGACAAGTTCACCATCCGACGCTATGTCGACATGGCAATTTGGCGTGATGCATTCGATCACGAAGCGTGGCACCCGTCGACCTTTCTGGGAAGAGGGCCGGGGCAACGGTGGCTGGTTGTCGCGGGACGGTTCCTGGGGCGTCCGGCTCCGGTGCGCCCGGCCGGCTGGTCTGGGCTGCGGATTTGCCCAAGCGGGAGGGATCGGCGCGAAATTGACCGAAAATCGGCGGTGCACGAGGGGGCGCACGGGGAGAAGTCGTGCGCCTCCCAGGCTTCATCCGGCCAAGCCCAGAACGGGGGAACCGGGAACCGGACCGCCGGGTTACGGTCCTGCCGTGAACACCAGCAGCCGGCTCGAACGGGCCAACGACAACGCCGCCGCCTTCTGGCTCGCCCAAGCCCGGGTCCACGGCTGGCAGTCCCGCACCCGCCCGGGGCTGACCGCGGTCCGGTGCGCCCGGACCCCGGACGACGCGCACCGCATCGTGGTGACCCGCCCCTACGACGAACCAGCGGCCTTGGCGCAGGAGTTGGCGGACCTGATGGCCGACTGGTCGACCATACGCTGCACCGTGGAGGACCCGTACGACGGGCTCGACCTCACGGGCCTCGGGGCCACCCGGATGCCGCTCATGCCGGTGATGGTCCGGGACCCAGGACCGGTCGAAGGCGCGACCGCCGTCCTGCCCGCGGTCTCGGAGGCGCGCGGAGGCGGGGTCCTGACGGTGGATGAGGCGCGGGACGGCGACGGCTTCGCCATGGTCGAGCGGGCCATCGTGGAAGGCTTCCCGCTGCCCGCCCGACAGCCCTGGGTCCGGGGCGGAGCGCTCCCGGAGCAACTGCTGGACGTACCCGGCTGGCGGGGCTGGCTCGGCCGCGTCGACGGCGCGGTGGCGGGCACCTGCCTCACCTATGACGACGGCCGGGCCACCGGCGTGTACTGGGTCGCCACCCTGCCCGACCGGCGCGGCCGGGGCGTGGCCGGCGCCGTCCTCCGGACCGCGCTGGCCCACGCACACCCGGACCGCCCGGCCACCCTGGTCGCCACCTCGCTCGGCGAACCGCTCTACCGCAAGCTCGGCTTCGTCGAGCAGACCCGCACCTGCTGGTGGACCCGCACGTCGGCGGCGCCGGTGGGGTAGCCGGAGCGGGGCGGGGCGGTGGCTTCCGGGTGCGGGTGCCGGGCGGTGGGCGGCGGGCAGGGGCGCGGTGGCGCTGGGATGCGGTGGGGACGGTGGGGACGGCGGGATGTGAAGGGGGCGGCCGGGCGCTACTGGGCGGCCGCCACGGCGGCTGCGGACGCGGTGGTCGCCGAGCGCGATGCGGAAGACGCGGACGATGCCGTGCCGGGCGCAACGGTGAGGGCGACCGGGGCGGGTGCGGCGCCGTCGGGCCTCGGGCGGACGGTCGTGGCTGCGGTCGTGGTGTTTGTCAGATCCGCTGGCACCCCTCCCACCGGTGCCGGGAGGGGGGCGTCCCTAACCGGGATAGTTTTCTCCTCACGCC